>JAFNXT010000083.1 GCA_017378975.1 Oscillospiraceae bacterium | reverse complement strand
CTTCAGGCCGCCGATCCAGCCGGAAACACGGTAGTAGTGCTTCTGGTCCAGCTTCTTGCCGGTCAGGATGGCCTTGTCGGTGTTGATGACGATGACGAAATCGCCGCAGTCAACGTTGGGGGTGAAATCGACCTTGTGCTTGCCGCGCAGCAGGTTGGCGACGGTGACAGCAGTACGGCCCAGGGGCTTACCGGCAGCGTCGATGACATACCACTTGCGCTGCAGGGTCTCCTTCTTAGCGAGTGTAGTGGACATATGCGTTCCTCCGATAGGTTAAAATATTTTGACAAATCCAGGCGCAGGGAGTACAATGTCTCCAAGACGCTTGCTTATTAAAGCACACCGAAAATCAAATGTCAACACTTATTTTCAAGAAAATCATCAAATACGATGTGTGCTCCCGGATGCTCCTGTTTCCTCCTGTTTCCTCCCGGATGCTCACATGCGATTTTTCTGATTTTTCGGAAAGGATCCAACGATGCAGAAACTAATGGGCCTTGTCCGCCGCTGTGTGGACGATTATGATATGATCCGTGCCGGAGACAAGATCGCAGTCGGTGTCTCCGGTGGGAAGGACTCGGTGGTCCTGCTGACCCTTCTGGCAGGCCTCAAAAAATACTTCAACAAGCCCTTCGAACTGGAGGCCGTCACCATCGACATGGGTCTTGGCATGGATTACAGCCCCATGGAAGCGCTGTGCCGTGAGCTGGAGGTCCCCTACCACATCATCAAAACAGAGATCGGCCCCATCATCTTCGACCACCGCAAGGAGAAGAACCCCTGCTCCATGTGCGCCAAGATGCGCCGGGGCGCTCTGAACCAGGCGATCCTGGACCTCGGCTTCAACAAGCTGGCACTGGGCCACCATTATGATGACGCGGTAGAGACCTTCGTCATGTCTTTGATCTACGAAGGCAGGATCAGCTGCTTCCAGCCGGTGACGGATCTGGACCGCACCGGCATCGTCCAGATCCGCCCCATGCTCTACATCCACGAGAAGACCGTGGACAATTTCGCCACCAGGAAACAGCTCCCCATCATCGAGAACCGTTGTCCTGTGGACAAGACCACCAAGCGTGAGGAGATCAAGCAGCTGATCTTCGACCTGAGCAACACCTACCCCGACCTGAAGGAGCGTATCTTCGGTGCCATGCAACGGCTCCCCCTCCCCGAATGGGAGCCCCACGGCCGGTATAAACGCCCCAAGGATCAATGATCCGATGTATGACCATCTCCCAAGCTGGGTATACTTCCCAAAAAGGAGTTGATAGTGATGGTCAAAGGCACATCCCGGCAGGTGATCGTGGTCCGCAGTCCGGACCCCAAGCTGTTCGAGCAGGCGATCTTCATATTGAAGGACAGTGCGGTGGGCGAAGGTGTGACCGACGAGATGCTTCTCAAAGAAGCCCAACAGGCGGTCCGTGACACCGGGAAGGAACGCCACTTCCCCCTCGACGGTCCCTTGTGGGCCGCAGGCGGTGCCGTATTCACAGGGCTGATCTGGCTCCTGACCCTCCTGCTGTGACTTGCCAAGGAGCGAAAACTGTGATATCATAGCCCCGATCAAAGAGAAAGAGAGACACAGCCATGAAGATCGGGAACATCGAAGCCGGCACTCCCATCCTCCTTGGCCCCATGGCCGGGGTCACGGACTGGGCCTTCCGCACTGTCTGTGCGGAGCTGGGCGCCACCGTCACCATCACGGAGATGGTCTCCAGCCGTGCGCTGGTATACAAGGATAAAAAAAGCGCCGCCCTCCTGCGTAAAAACAGCGGCAGTATCTGCGGCGCGCAAATTTTCGGCAATGACCCCCAGATCATGGCGCAGGGAGCCCGGTTGGCTCTGGAGATCTCCGGCTGTGACTTCATCGACATCAACATGGGCTGTCCCATGCCCAAGATCGCGAACTCCGGCGACGGCTGTGGCCTCATGCGCACGCCGGAGCTGGCAGGCCAGATCGTCACCGCCGTCCGGGAAGCCGTGGACGTACCGGTGACGGTGAAATGCCGCCTTGGCTGGGACAAGGGCAACATCAACGTGCTGGACTTCACTAAGCGGATGGAGGACTGCGGTGCCGCCATGGTCACGGTCCACGGCCGGACCCGGAGCATGCTCTATTCCGGTGTTGCCGACTGGGACACGATCACCAAGGTCAAGCAACAGTTATCCATCCCCGTGATCGCCAACGGCGACATCGTTTCCGGCGAAACGGCCCTCAAGTGTCTCAAGCGTACAGGAGCCGACGGCATCATGATCGGCAGAGCCACCTTCGGTGACCCCTGGATCTTCGCCGGGGCCCAAGCCGCTCTGAAGGGCGATCCGATCCCGGAGCGTCCTGCCCTGCGCCACCGTGTGGACGTGGCGATCCGCCAGTTCGAGCTGGCACGGGAGGACAAGGGCGAGCACATCGCCTGTCTGGAAGCCCGGAAGCACTTCGCCTGGTACCTGCGCGGTGTTTCCCACAGCAGCTACTACAAGACCCAGATCAGCGCCATCTCCAAAATGGAAGACATCTACCGGATCGCCGAGGGCATCCGACGGGATCTTGTATGATGCATTTTTTGACATGAGTAGATACGCCGCCGTGGCACATCCTGACCAAGAGGTGAGGATATGTCACGGCGGTGTTTTCTTTGTTTTCTGTTGGTCATCAGTCTGGCGATACCGGTACGGGCGGAGCCGATCCGCTGGGTGGACTTCGATGTGCCCTATACATCCTTGGAGTACGCCATGGAACGGGACATCGAGACCTTCGACCGGGAGATCCATGTGTCCTGGATCGACCTGCTGGCCCTTGCCGCCTGCCGTAGCGGCGGAAAATGCGACCGCAAGACCGTGGAGAAGGCCTTCCGTGACCTGAAGGATGGGACCCCAGCCCGGGAACTGGTAGGCACTCACACCAAATATTATGACTACTACCACGAAGCCTATACCGCCGCTCTGGGGGGTCTTCTGGGAAGCTACGCCATCGGATCGGACGGGCAGTGGAAGCCCGCCTACGGCCTGAAGGCCTTCTCCCCCATCGCTGAGGGCTACGGCTACCGACATTGTGAGGATTTCGGGAACCAGCGTTCCTTCGGCTTCGCCCGGAAGCATCTGGGCAACGACCTGATGGGCTCCCTTGGTACCCCCATCGTGGCAGTAGAGGGCGGCGTGGTGGAAGCCATGGGCTGGAACCGCTACGGCGGCTGGCGTGTGGGGATCCGGTCCTTCGATTCCAAACGCTATTATTACTACGCCCATCTGCAAAAAGACCGACCCTTCGCCCCGGATCTGAAGCCCGGCGACATGATCCAGGCAGGAGACCTGATCGGCTTCATGGGCCGCTCCGGCTACTCCGATAAGGAGAACGTGGACAACATCGAAACGGTCCACCTCCACTTCGGCATGGAACTGATCTTCCACGAGAGCCAGAAGGAGTGCGATGCCGAGATCTGGATCGACGTTTATGATATCGTCCGTCTGCTGTCGAAGCACCGCTCCACCATCCAAAAGACCCCCGACGGCTGGAAACGGCCCTATCCCTACCGGGACCTCGATATACAGGACTATCCGCAGACCCACGCCTGACACGACGAAACACCGGAGATCGTCCCCGATCTCCGGTGTCGTTTTTTCATATGGATGCCTCAGCGCTGGATCCGTCCGGAGCCGTCGCCACCGGCCAGCTTCTCCACCTCAGCAACGGTGACCATGTTGTAGTCGCCCTCGATGGAGTGCTTCAGCGCGGAGGCCGCCACGGCGAACTCCACCGCCGCCTGGGTGTCCTTGCCGCTGAGCAGGGAATAGATCAGACCGCCGCCGAAGGAATCGCCTCCGCCTACCCGGTCGATGATGTGCAGGTCGTACTTCTTGGAGAAGCAATATTCCTCCTTGGCCACGTTATACAGCATGGCGCTCCAGCCGTTGTCGAAGGCGGAATGGCTCTCCCGAAGGGTGATCGCCACCATCTCGAAGCCGAACCGATCGGCCAGTTGCTTGGCGACAGACTTGTAGCCCTCATGGTTCAGACTGCCACCATAGATGTCCGTGGCCTCCGCCTCGATGCCGAAAACGTCCTTGGCGTCCTCCTCGTTGGAGATGCACACATCCACATACTGACACAGCTCCGTCATGGCGGCTCTGGCCTGCTCACGGGTCCACAGCTTGCCACGGTAGTTCAGGTCGCAGGAGATCTTGATCCCCCGTGCCTTGGCGGCCACGCAGGCCTCCTTGCAGATCTGCACCAGATTTTCACCCAGTGCCGGGGTGATGCCGGTGAAATGGAACCACTGGACCCCCTCGAAGATGGCATCCCAGTCGAAATCAGCGGGAGAGGCCATCTGGATCGCGGAATGGGCACGGTCGTAGATGCAAACGGAGCCACGCTGAGAAGCGCCCTTCTCGTTGAAATAGATGCCCACCCGGTCGCCGCCACGGACGATCTTGGTGGTGTCCACGCCGTACCGGCGGAGACTGTTCACCGCCGCCTGACCGATGGCATGGGCAGGGAGCTTGGTGACGAAGGCGGCATCCATGCCATAGTTGGCAAGGGACACGGCCACATTGGCCTCGCCACCGCCGAAGGTGAACTCCACATGGTCGCACTGGACGAACCGCTCATAGTTGTAAGGCTGGAGCCGGAGCATCAGCTCGCCAAAGGTGATGATCTTTGCCATAATATCCTCCTGTCAACCCAGCGCCGCGGCTCTGGCCTGGACGCAAAGCTCTGTGATCTTCTCGAAATGACCGGCGGCGATCTCCGCCTTAGGGCAGACCCAGCTACCGCCCACGGCGTGGATGAAGGGAGCGTCCCAATATTCCTTGATGTTGGCGGTGTTCACGCCACCGGTGGGCAGGAACTTCAGCCCCACGAAGGGAGCCGCCAGATTCTTCATGGCGTTCAGACCCCCGTAGACGTTGGCCGGGAAGAACTTCACCATGGTCAGACCATACTTCAAGGCTCCCATGATCTCCGTCGGCGTGACACAGCCGGGCGCCACCGGGATCCCATTCTCCACGCACCAGCCCACCACTTCCTCGCTGAAGCCGGGAGAAACGATGAATTTCGCACCCATCTCCACCGCCAGCCTGGCCTGCTCCACATTGATGATCGTACCGGCACCCACCAGCACTTCCGGGCAGGCTTCTGCCACGGCTCTGATCGCCTCCGGGGCGCAGGCGGTACGGAAGGTGATCTCCATGGTATCCACCCCACCGGCGGCCATGGCCCGGGCAGTGGGCACCGCGTCCTCCACCCGATCCAGCACCACCACAGGCACTACCACAGAGTTACGAAGTCTTTCCATCACAGTCATGATCTGTCCTCCATGTTTCATTGGTCTATTCGCTTTTCCTCTGTCTATCATACTCTTTCTCCCGCCGATTGTCAACGGATTTTGGCGAAGATGCCTATGTTCCCCATCAAAAAACGTCGCTATACTGTACAAAGTGATAGATCCGACCTTGACGATCCCACCGCCGACTGCTATCATGGATATGACAGTAACGGCAGGCTCCCCTGCCGCATCCCATCATAAAAAATCGGAGGAAGACGCTATGCGCGCTTTTATGGACAAGGATTTCCTTCTGAAGACCGAGACCGCCAAACAGCTCTATCATGATCATGCGGCAAAGATGCCGATCATCGACTACCACTGCCACATCGACCCCAAGGACATCTACGAGGACCGCCGCTTCGATTCGATCACACAAGTCTGGCTGGGGGGCGACCACTACAAGTGGCGCGCCATGCGCTCCTGCGGCGTGGCGGAGCAGTATATCACCGGCGATGCCGCTCCCGAGGAAAAGTTCCAAAAATGGGCCGAGTCCATCCCTCTGCTGATTGGGAACCCGTTGTACCATTGGACCCATCTGGAGCTGCAACGCTACTTTGATGTCTACGAGCCCCTCACCGGCGACAACGCCATGGCCGTTTACGAAAAATGCAACGCCATCCTGTCCCAGCCGGATATGACCGCCCGGGGCATCATCAAGCGTTCCAACGTGAAGCTCCTTTGCACCACCGATGACCCTGCCGACGATCTTCATTGGCACGAGCTCATGGCCGCCGACCCCACCATGCCTGCGGTGGTCCTGCCTGCCTTCCGTCCCGATAAGGCCATGCGGGCGGACAAGCCGGACTTCCCCCAGTACGTGGACCGTCTGTCCGCCGCGGTGGGCTATCCCATCGACACGGTATCTGACATGCGCAGAGCGCTGGCAGACCGGGTGGACTTCTTCCAGGCCCACGGTTGCCGCACCTCGGACCACGGTCTGGACTACGCCTTCTATGTGGAAGCCACACCGGCCCAGTTGGAGGACATCTTCGCCCGTGCCCGGTCCGGCAAGGCCATCACATGGGACGAGCAGTTGGCCTACCATACCGCCATGCTGGTATCCGTCAGCAAGGCCTACAAGAAATACGACTGGGTCACCCAGCTCCACTTCGGCTGTATCCGGGACAACTCCCGGAAGATGTACGGAAAGCTCGGACCCGACACCGGCTTCGATGCCATCAACGATGCCTCCAACGCACTGGGCCTGTCCCGTCTGCTCAGCGCCTTTGAGGAGAGCGATGCCCTGACCCGGACCATCGTCTACTCCCTGAACCCCTCGGACAACGGTGTGGTGGGCACCCTGATCGGCTGTTTCCAGTCCGACAGCCCCATCCCCGGTAAGATCCAGCAGGGCTCTGCCTGGTGGTTCAACGACCACAAGCCCGGCATGGAGGCCCAGATGACGAGCCTCATGAGCCTTGGTGCCATGGGCACCTTCAACGGCATGCTCACCGACTCCCGGAGCTTCCTGAGCTATACCCGCCACGAGTATTTCCGCCGGATCCTGTGTGACCTGTTCGGCCGACTGGTGGAAGACGGCGAATACCCCGCCGACATGGCCCGTCTGGGCAAGATGGTGGAAGACATCAGCTACAACAACACCCTGCGCTACTTCCGCTTCAACGAAGTACTCGGATAAAAAAACGTCATCGCAAGGAACGAAGCGACGTGGCGACCCCCGCAGCGTTGGGGGTCGCCACGTCGCTCACGCTTCTCGCGATGACTATTTTACTTCACGCTGACCGGCACATTCTCATGCAGGACCTCTCTTTGGTACTGGGCGATGCCCTTGGCCAGGATCTCCATGGCCCGCTCCAGATCCTCCTGCTTCAGCACATAGGCGATACGCACCTCGTTGATGCCCTTACCGGGGGTCTCGTAGAAGGGCGCGCCGGGGGCGAACATGACGGTGTCTCCATCGTCCTCGAACTCTTCCAGAAGCCACCGCTGGAACTTGTCGGAATCGTCCACCGGCAGGCTGGCCATGACGTAGAACGCGCCCATGGGCTCCTCCACCACCACGCCGGGGATCAGACGGAGCCGGGACACCACGGTGTCACGGCGGCGGCGGTACTCCTCCTTGCACTGACGGAAGAACTCATGGTCCACATCGTACAGTGCCGCCGCGCCCAGCTGATCGATGGTAGCCACCGCCAGACGGGACTGGCAGAACTTCAGGAGCGCCGCCTGAAGCTCCTTGTTCCGGGTCACCACACAGCCCACACGGGCACCGCAGGCGGAGAACCGCTTGGACACGGAGTCGATGATCACCAGATTGTCATCGATGTCCCGGAACCGGGCCATGGTGGGCACGCCGAACTTATCGTCATAGCAGAACTCACGGTACACCTCGTCGCAGATCAGGAACAGATCGTGCTTCTTGGCGATGTCCGCGATCATCCGCATCTCTTCGTGATCGAGCACCACGCCGGTGGGGTTACCGGGGTTGGTGATCATGATGGCACGGGTGTTCTTGGTGATCAGGCTCTCGATCCGCTCCCGCTTGGCGTAGCGGTAGCCCTCCCAGGGATTGGTGGGCAGGGCACGGATGACACCGCCGGCGGCGTGGACGAAGGTGGTGTAGTTGGGATAATAGGGCTCCGGGATGATCACCTCGGTGTAGGGGTCCAGGATCGACAGGCAGGTCAGAAGCAGGGCCTCGCTACCGCCGGTGGTGATCAGGATGTCGTGGGGATCCAGGTCCACATCCAACTCCTTGTAATACTTCCGGATCGCCTCGATCATCATAGGCATACCGGGAGATGCCTCATACTCCAGCGTATTGGCGGCGAACTGCTGCACCGCCTCATAATAGGCCTTGGGCGTGGGCAGGTCCGGCTGACCGATGTTCAGGTGATAGATCTTCTTCCCCTGCTTCTTTGCCGCCACCGCGAAGGGGTGGAATTTACGCATGGGGGACGGTTCACAACGATTGGCATTGATAGATATTTGCATGACTTACCTCCACCGGCACAGTCGCCGGATCTCTTTCGATATTCTATGATGAGACGGCACAGCTCCGGGCTGCAAGCCGCCAAAGCGATCAAATTCGGGATAGCCATAAGGCCATTGACGATCTCCGCCAGCCTCCACACCGTGCCGGTGCTGAGCGTGGCGCCGATCAGGATGACTCCGGCCTGGATCCATGCGAACCGGCCCCAGACATCCTTTCCAAACAAATATTGGGCGCACCTTGCGCCATAAACGCCCCAGCCCAAAATGGTAGCAAAGGCGAATAAACATAAAGAAAAGGCGATCACCGGCCTGACCCAGTCCCCCAGCACCAGAGAGAAGGCATCACCGGACAGCATCACGCCCACATCGGTACCGTAGCCGATCGGGACCCCACTGCACAGGATCACCAGAGCCGTCATGGTGCAGATCACGATGGTGTCCAAAAACACCTCCATGATCCCCATGAGCCCCTGCTCCACCGGATGGTCCACCTCCGCAGCCCCATGAGCGATACCGGCGGTACCCATCCCGGCCTCATTGGTGAACACGCCACGGGACACACCGATCCGCATGGTCCCCCAAAAGGAGCCTACCGCACCGCCGGTGACGGCGCCCGGATCGAAGGCCCCACGAATGACCTGTCCCAACGCACGAGGGACCGCTTCTGCCCGAAGCACCAGTACCAAACACCCCAGCAGGAGATACCCGGCCGCCGCGAAAGGCACCAACCGCTCCGCCACGGCACCGATCCGTCCCGTGCCACCCAGCAACAGGATCAGGACCACCACCGCCAGCGAAGCACCGATCAGCAATTCTCCCGACGCTCTGAGCTCTCCGCCCCAGAAGCGGACACAGTCACCGAGCCCACCGATCAGGGCATCCACCTGCGTGGCGTTACCTACCCCGAAGGCGGCAATCACACCGAAGAAGCTGTAAAGACCGGCCAGCCACCCCCATCGGGGCGACATACCGTTTCGGATGATGTACATAGGCCCTGCCAGCCGATGCCCGGGCTCCCCGTCCCGATACCGGACGGAAAGGGCGGCCTCCGCCAGCTTCGTGACCATCCCAAGGACCGCGGACACCCACATCCAGAAGATGGCCCCGGGTCCACCGATGGCCAACGCCCCGGCGACCCCCACCAGATTCCCGGTCCCCACGGTGGCGGACAGGGCGGTGCAAAGAGCCTGAAAGGACGAAACACCCTCTCCCGACGCTCCCCTCCCGGTGAGCCGGTACCAAAAGGCCCGACAAGCCGCCGGGAACGAACGGATCTGGAAGAACCCCGTGTGAAGGCTCAGATACAGCCCCACGCCCAGGATCCCCAGCAGTGCAGGCACGCCCCAAACGAAGCCATATGCCCACTCCAAAATCTCGCCCATAGTACCTCCCTAGCATACCACCAAATCCGCCGTCATGCAAGAGGTATTTTCACCTCACGCACACATATTTTCTCCCCCGGCACACAACACCGATCCTACCCTCCTATCCTATGGTCCTATCTCCAAAAAAGAATACCATCCCCGGGATCGATGTCGGTCAGCGAAGGCAGCTGTAGGGCGGGGGCTTGCCCCCGCCCTACGCTACCTGATGACACCGATCCTGAGGATGGATGACACGCTTATTCCCAAGTGGCCCAAATTTCCGGGCAGAAGCCCACGGTGGCCTGTTTCCCGTTGCGGACGATGGGCGTTTTCATGAGCGCGGGATCGTCGAAGACCTTGTCCTCTTTCGCTCTGGCATCGTCCATATACCGCAGGAGCGTCACCTGATCGGACTTGCTGTCCCAGTCGATCAGCCGATCGATCCCACCCACGGCCCGGAGCACACTGTCGAACTCCTTACCGGACAGACCGAACCGCAACAGGTCCACCGACTGATACTTGATCCTGCGCTCCTTGAACCAACGCTCCGCTTTTTTCGTATCGAAGCACTTGCTTTTCCCAAAGATCTGGATGTTCAATACTCTACCTCCATCAGACACAGCCCTTGTGGCGGCATCAACGCCCCGGCCAGCTCCCGTTTCTGCCCGAACAGGGCCGGGATCTGATCCGGATCTCGCTGATGCAGGCCCACCTCCACCAGCGTCCCCACCAGGATCCGCACCGTGTTATACATGAATCCGTTGCCCCGGAAGTCGAAGACCACTTCCTCCCCTTCCCGGAAGATCCTCACATCATAGATCTTCCGGACCGAGGACTTGGTCTTGGACTTCACGGAAGTGAACGCCGAAAGGTCATGCTCACCGATCAAATGAGCCGCCGCCCGTTCCATGGCCTTAAGATCCAGCTTCTCCGGCATCACCGTGACGAACCTGCGCCGGAACACACATGGCCCCTCGCTGTTCCAGATCCGATAGCGGTAGGTCTTGGCCTTGGCATTGAGCCGGGCATGGAACCGCTCCGCCACCTCCCGGCAATCATGGATGCCGATGTCCCCCGGCAGATACCGCCGGAGTTGGGAAAGGATCTCCTCCGCCGGCATGGTGCTATGGCAATGGAAATTCGCCACCTGCCCCATGGCATGGACCCCGGCATCGGTCCGTCCACTGCCGGAGACCTCCACCGGCTCGCCCAGGATCCGGCTCAGAGCCGTTTCTATCTTCCCCTGGACCGTATCCGCCTGTCCGGGCAGTCTCTGCCAGCCCCGGTAACGGGTGCCGTCATAGCAGATATCAAGCCGCAAATTCCTCATAGTCCTCCAATTCCGCCCGTGCCTCCCGCTCGTTGTCAGCGGAAAACAGGAACTTCCCGTCCAAATAGACCTGCACATGACCCTGGACATAACGCATAGAGAACATCACCATCGACTCCTTCGTCTTTTCTATGGCGATATCCTAACACGCTATATGTCCAATAAAGCGTACTTTTATACCACTTCGTAGCCAGCGTCCACGATGGCCTTCTTCAGGGCCGCCACATCGGCATCGCCGGTGACGGTGACGTTTTTGGCCTGCAGATCCACCACCGCGTCCACGGTGCCGGGTACCGCCTTACACACCTTCTCCACCATCGCCTTGCAATGGGGGCACATCATACCGTTCACACCGATCACAGTCTCCATCATTTTTTCCTCCTTGATGATCTCTTCCGCCACCTCAGTCGGGGCGGTGTTTTTCGTTTTCCAGAACCGGAGTCGCAGGGCATTGCTCACCACGAACACCGAGCTCATGCTCATGCAGGCGGCACCCAGCATGGGGCTGAGCTGCCAGCCGAAGGCGGGATACAGAGCCCCCGCCGCCACCGGGATACACAGGGCATTATAGAAGAAGGCCCAGAACAGGTTTTGCCGGATGTTCCGTACCGTGGCACGGCTCAACGCCACCGCCTCCGCCGCGCCCATCAGGGAGCCGGACATGAGCACGATATCCGCCGACTCCACGGCGATGTCGGTCCCGGCTCCGATCGCCATGCCCACGTCCGCCGTGGTCAGTGCCGGCGCGTCGTTGATCCCGTCGCCCACCATCAGCACCCGATGGCCCTCCTGCCGGAGCCGCTCCACGGCACCGGCCTTGTCTCCGGGCAGGACCTCGGCGATCACCTTGGTGATCCCGGCCTTTTGGGCGATGGCCTGCGCTGTCTTCTCATTATCGCCGGTCAGCATCACCACGTCAAGTCCCAACTTCTCCATGGCCGCCACCGTGGCGGCAGAATCGGGCTTGAGCACATCCGCCGCCACGATCGCGCCGAGATACCGTCCATCCCGGAGGAAATACAAAGGTGTCTTCCCCTGCGCCTTCAGTTCAGGATAGTCCGGCACCACGACCCCAAGCTCCTCCATGAGCCTGCGGTCACCGCCATAGCAACGGGCTCCCTCCACGGTCCCGGACACGCCCCGACCGGGCAGGGTCTCGAAATCCTTGACCTCCGGGCGAGGGATCCCTTTGGCCCGCTCCAAGATCGCTTTGGCGAAGGGATGCTCGGACCGCTCCTCCAGCGCCGCCGCCACAGGCAACAGCACCTTCTCATCTCCAAGGATATCCGTCACGGCGGGCTTCCCGGCGGTGAGGGTACCGGTCTTGTCCAGCACCACCGTATCCACATGAGCCAGCCCCTCCAGCGCCGCGGCGTTCTTGTACAGCACGCCCATCCGGGCGCCACGGCCGGTGCCCACCATGATCGCCACAGGGGTAGCCAGACCCAAAGCGCAGGGACAGGAGATCACCAGCACCGCGATCGCGGAGGTCATGGCGAACTCGAAGCTCTGCCCTGCCAGCATCCAGATCAGGAACACCGCTCCGGCGACGGTCATGACCGTGGGCACGAAGATGCCCGCCACCTTGTCCGCCAAACGAGCGATCGGTGCCTTGGAGCCACCGGCCTGTTCCACCAGACGGATGATCTGGGACAGGGTGGTATCCTCCCCCACCTTCTCCGCCCGGAGCTCCAGATACCCTTCCGTGACCGTGGTGGCGGCAGAAACACGGAGCCCTTCCGCCTTCTCCACCGGCACGCTCTCTCCGGTAAGGGCGCTTTGATCCACCGCCGCCCGTCCACGGACCACCACCCCATCCACCGGGATCGTACCGCCGGAGCGGACCTGCAGGATATCACCCACCTGCACCTCTTCCACCGGGATCTGCACAGCAGTCCCGTCACGCAATACCACAGCCGTCTTGGGCCGCAGATCCATAAGCTGACGGATCGCCTCCCTGGTCTTGCCTTTGGCCCGGGCCTCCAGGAACTTGCCCAAAGACACCAGCGTCAGGATCATGGCGGCGGACTCGAAATACAGGTCGCCCCTGTACCGCGCCACCGCTTCCCAGTCACCTGCGCCCATGGCATGGGCCATGCGGAACAGGACCACCACGCTGTACACCAGCGCCGCCCCGGAGCCCACGGCGATCAGAGAGTCCATATTGGGTCCCCGATGCCACAGCGCCTTCAGGCCCCGGCGGAAATAGCCGCTGTTCAGCGCGATCACCGGCAGTGTCAAAAACAACTGTGCCAGCGCCGCCACCATGGCGTTCCGGGTCCCATGATACCACTCCGGCACCGGGAGCCCCACCATATGGCCCATGGTCAGATACATGAGCCCCAGCAGGAACACCGCCGACCATACCAGCCTGCGCCCCGCCTGCGTCCGGTCCTCTCCCGTCCGCGACGGGACCTCCTTCTTCTGCCCCATGAGGCTGGCGCCGTAACCGGCCTTCGCCACGGCATCTTCGATGGCGGTATGGACCTCCTCACGGTCCGCCTGCACCGTCATACGACCGCCCAGCAGATCCACCTCCGCCTTTTGTACGCCTTCCACTGCCGCGGTCACCTTCTCCACCCGTGCCGAGCAGGCGGCGCAGGTCATCCCGGTGACCCGGAACTTCAATTCCATACAAAATGCTCCTTTCCACACAAAAGATCGCTATTGACACCATAGTATCTTTATGATACTATCATAGCCGTCTTGTGTCCAAAACACAAGTACGCACTTTTTTGTACCATACTATCCATTTGGATACCAAAGGAGCGAACCATGACCTACAATGAGAATTGTCCTGTGGAAGCCACGCTGGAACTGATCGGTGGCAAGTACAAGGCCCTGATCCTCTGGCGGCTTTCCGAAGGGAAGCTTCGGTTCTCTCAGCTCCGGGACCAGATCAACGGGGTCACCCCCAAGATGCTGACCCAGCAACTGCGGGAGCTGGAAGCCAAGCTCCTGATCCGCCGGGAGGTGTTCCCGGTGGTCCCGCCCAAGGTGGAGTATTCCCTGACGGAGCTGGGCCAGAGCCTGATGCCTTTGCTGACCGCCATGCGTGACTGGGGCACCGACTATCTGCGCACCAGATCCATGGAGCCCAACTGCTTCATGATGGAGCCCCGACTCAACACCAACTAAACAGAAAGGAACACATCGAATATGAAGATCAAGATCCTCTCCGACAGCACCTGCGACCTGTCTCAGGACATCCTGTCCAAGTATGACATCACTCTGGCTTCCCTGACGGTGGTGAAGAACGGCGAAGCCTTCAAGGATGGCATCACCATCACCCCTGCCGATATCTTTGCCCATGTGGCCGCCGGCGGCGACCTGTGCTCCACCACCGCCAACAACGTGGGCGAGTACGAGGAGCTGTTCGCCCAGTACGCCGCTGACTACGACGGTGTCCTGCACATCACCATCGGCTCCGGCTTCTCCTGCTGTTATCAGAACGCCTGCCTCGCCGCCGAGGACTTCCCCAACGTCCGTGTGATCGACTCCCAGAACCTGTCCACCGGTCAGGGTCTGGTGGTGCTGGAGGCCGCCCGTTTGGCCGCCGAGGCCACGGATCTGGACACCCTCGCCCAGCAGGTCCGGGAGTTCACCTCCCGTGTGGAAGCCAGCTTCCTGCTGAGCCAGCTGAACTATATGGTCAAGGGTGGCCGCTGTTCCTCCGTGGCGGCTCTGGGCGCCAACCTGCTGAACCTGAAGCCCTGCATCGAAGTCCGGGACGGCAAGATGAGCGTGGTGAAGAAATACCGTGGCAACTTCGAAAAGTGCCTGCCCATGTACGTCAAGGACCGTCTGGCAGGCCGTGAGGATCTGGACCACGGCACCCTGTTCGTCACCAAGACCCCCGTCAGCGACGAGGCCTATGCCGCCGTCATGAAGGCCGTGAACGAGCACGGCAGCTTCGACACCGTCTACGAGACCGATGCCGGCTGCACCGTATCCTGCCACTGCGGCCCCGGCACGCTGGGCGTCCTCTTCGTCCGCAACAAATAACGCTGTCATCGCGAGGAGCGAAGCGACGTGGCGATCCCCCGACCGTCGGGAGATCGCCACGTCGGTCCTTTCAGGACCTCCCCGCGGTGACACTTTTTTTACGCCGTACCCTTGCAATCGACAAAAGCTGTGGTATACTTATGGCAAAAACCGAAAGGTGTGACACCATGGACCACAACGCCCTTCTGGACCTGCTGACAGACCTTGGCTACGAGCTGGCCATGAGCGGTGCCGAGACCTTCCGGGTGGAAGAGAGCATCCGGCGGATCGCCGGGGCCTACGGTATCGAAGCCGAGGTATTCGCCATCCCCAACTGCATCACCGTCAGCATCGAGACCCCCGAGGGCAAGCCCATGACCCGGATGCGCCGGATCGGGATCCACGGAAACGATCTGGACGCGGTGGAGCGGTTCTCCGGTCTGAGCCGGGCGATTTGTAACCGCCGCCCCTCCCCTGCCGAAGCCAAGGCCTGGCTGGACCTGGTCCGTTCCCAAGGCCGGCGGTATCCTCTGTGGATCGACCTTCTTGGTCACGGGCTGGCCGGCGGCGGCTTCAGTCTCCTGTTCGGCGGCAGTATCGTAGACGGTCTTTGCGGTGCGGTCTGCGGTCTGGTGGTCGGTATCATCAGCTCCTTCATGGACCGCCTGCGACCCAACCAGTTCTTCCGGATCCTGGCGGCGGCCTTCCCCATGGCCCTGCTGGCTTATGCCATGGAAGCCCTCGGGATCGCCCACAATGCCGATGTCGTGACGATCGGTGCCCTGATGCTGTTGGTGCCGGGGCTCCTGTTCACCAACGCCATGCGTGACATCATCTTCGGAGACACCAATTCCGGCACCAACCGGATCGTACAGGTCCTGCTGATCTCCGCCGCGATCGCGCTGGGCACCGCCGCGGCATGGAATACGGCAGAAGCACTTTGGACCGCCCCCGCCAGCCCCGATGTCCCCATGGCCGGTCCCCTGTCCGGGATCATCCCCAGCCTGATCGGCTGTCTGGGCTTTTGTATCGTGTTCAACATCCACGGGAAGGGCGCTTTCCTGTGCGCTCTGGGCGGTGTGCTGAGCTGGGTGGCTTACAGTCTGATCCTCCGGCTGGGCGGCTCCGATGCCGTGGCCTTCTTCTGGGGCACGATATGTGGTGCCGCCTATTCCGAGATCATGGCCCGGGTCCGCAAATGTCCGGCGATCGCTTATCTTGTGATCGCGATCTTCCCCCTGCTCCCCGGTGCCGGACTCTATTACACCAT
This sequence comes from Oscillospiraceae bacterium, assembly GCA_017378975.1. GTDB lineage: Bacteria > Bacillota > Clostridia > Oscillospirales > Oscillospiraceae > Faecousia. The sequence continues at coordinate 954 of JAFNXT010000083.1, read as the reverse complement.
GAGCTACGCCCTCCGGGGCGAGATGTCCCTGTTCGCCGACAAAGGCATGCGTACCGCCGCCGAAGCCGGCATCATGGCGGTAGCGATCCTGCTCGTATCCACCGTCGTCCGTATGCATACCGTCCGCCGTCCTACCGAACGCTGAGGTGATACTATGGAAAAAGATCTCATCCTGACCGAAGGTGCCCTGAAGGTCTCCTGTAAGCTCTCCGCCCCGGACCACGGTCCGATCCAGCGCGTGGTCCTTGGGGTCCACGGGCTGGCAGGCAGTGCCAACGACCAGATCCAAACGATCATCGCCGAGGAGATGGCTATGTTCCGGTGTGCCGTCCTGCGGTTCGACTTCCCCGGCCACGGCGACAGCCCCATGCCGGAGCTGACCCTGAAGGACAGTGTGGACTCCCTCCTGACCGTGGCCCGGTACGCCCGGGATCGGTTTCCCGAGGTGGAGGACCTGTGCATCTTCGCCACAGGCTTCGGTGCCTATGTGACCCTGATCGCGCTGGAGGAGCTGACGGAGCTCCCCGGGCAGGTGAAGCTGGTGATCCAGACCCCCTGCGTCCGGATGCACGACACCTTGCTCTCCATGCTCCGGCTCACCGAGGAGCGGTTCTGGGTCATGGAGCGGATCACTCTGCCCCTGCCCCGGCCTCTGGATGTGACCCACCACTTCTATCAGGAGCTGACGGAGCATCTGGTGCTGACCCCCCAGCCGATCCCGATCCTGATCCTCCATTGTGACTGCGATGAGTATATCCACATGGAAGATATCCAGCATTTCCGCCGGCTCAATGACCACGCCAAGCTGGTGATCATCCCCGGCATGAGCCACCGCTTCACCGAGGAAGGTGCCTGGGACATGGTCCTGGACCTGACCCGTGACTGGTTCGAATACCAGCAGGTACTGCTGACTGATTGGATATGAGATCACCCCGTTGCAAAATTTTGCAACGG
>JAFNXT010000082.1 GCA_017378975.1 Oscillospiraceae bacterium | reverse complement strand
CTGTATACTATGTCATTACACACTTGTATACCATGTTATTACACTGTACATCATCGACCCGCCCGTCCGGGATCCGAAGGATCCCGGAATGCGACGGGGTACCAATGCACGGTCCTGACGGACCGTGAAGGGAGGGTCAGTGATGTACAGTGTAATAACATGGTATACAAGTGTGTAATGACATAGTATACAGTTTTGCAGTAGAATAAAGGCATCAAAAATGACACAAAAGGAGTGTTATCAGATGCCATGGGAGTGTAGAACTGTGGAAGATCAAAGAAGAGAATTTGCACAAGCAGCCATGTCCTGTAACAACTTCAGCGCCCTCTGCCGCGAGTTCGGCATTACACGCCGTACCGGACTCAAATGGGTAGAACGGCACACAAAGTGCCAGCCCTTGACCGACAGGAGCCGACGGCCTCATACAAGTCCATCCAGGACACCGGAGGAGATAGAGCGGCTCATCCTTGCGGTAAGAGCTGACAACCCTGGATGGGGCGCAAGAACGATCCGGGAAGTCCTTCTGACGGAGGGGCATGCGAATATCCCCTGCGCCAAAACAGTCAATAACATCCTCAACCGATACGGCTGCATCAGCCCCGAAGAGTCTCAAAAACGTCAACCCTTCACTCGCTTCGAGAAAGCGCTGTGTAATCAGATGTGGCAAGCGGATTTCAAAGGAGAGTTCCGTATGGGTGACGGACGGTACTGTTATCCGCTGGATATCATCGACGATCATTCCCGCTTTGCTATCAGGATCGCGCCCCATTTAGGTACGGCAAATGTGGTGATCCCCGTGTTTACGGAAGCTTTTCGGGAGTTTGGGCTACCGGATACCATACTTTCTGACAATGGAGCGCAGTTTGCCGGTTTTCGGAAGGGATATACCCAATTCGAACGGTGGCTCATGGATCTGGATGTCTTGCCCATCCACGGGCGCATCAAGCATCCTCAGACGCAAGGGAAAATAGAGCGCTTCCACAGAACGATGAAGCAGGAACTGTTGGAGCACACGGCGATAGCCGATATCGAGGATGCAAAAAACAAGTTTTGTATCTGGCGTGACAAGTATAATAATCTCCGGCCCCATGAAGCATTGGGCATGAAACGGCCGGGAGAAGTGTATGAGCCAAGCCAAAGAGAATACAAAGAAAAAACAGAACGATACGAATATGGTGGGGAATACCATGTGATCAAGGTAAACAACTGGGGCTATGTGCGGTTCGACAAATGGCAGATCTATCTTAGTGAAACGATGATAGATCAGTACATCGAATTTCGTCCAAGCCCTGACGGTGAAAGGTTTATCGCCTGTTATCGGAACTTCAAAATAGCTGAGTTCAATACCGAGAATGGCCAACTTATTCACCGATTTATCGCAAGGCTGTAAATTGTATACCATGTCCTTACACTGGTGTATACCATGTTACACTTGACAAGTGACCCTCCCCTACAGTGAAAGATGCCCGTCCGGCTTGTGCCGGACGGGCGTTTGGCTTATGCGATGGATGCGAAGTAGTTCTTGGCGTAGTAGCCATACACGGCGGTGGCTTGGGCAAAGTTCTGCTGAGCATCACCGTCAGCGGCGGCCTTGTCGGAGCAGTACTTGCCGAGGCTGTAGGGGATCACGCCGGTGGTGACGGTCTCGCCGTTAGACTCGAAGACGCAGGACACGTAGTAGGTCTTGTCCATCTCCTTGGCGGCGATGCCTGCCACCTGGCCCCAGTACATGCCGTTGGTGGGCTCCATGACCATGGAACCGGTGGCGTTGCCGGTGGTCAGCTTGTCCACGCTGGCCATGGTGTCCATATCCCAGTAGTACAGGGTCATGTCCCCATCCACAGCGATCGCGGGCATACAGTAGAAGTTGATCGCGAAGGCACCGTCGAAGGACACGGAGGGATAGAGCTGACGGAAGTTGGAGTTCACACGGACGAAGTTGGTGGTCTTGCTGGAATCGGCCTTGACGATGGCATCCATCATGGTGGTGTCGTAGGCCTTGACCAGCGCCTGCAGCTCGGCAGTCAGGGCGTTGTTCACCAGCTTATCCACGTTATGGTCGAAGAACTTCTGGGCTTCCGCGCCGTAGTTCAGCATGGAGACCACCAGGGACTTCATCTCAGCGGAGTTCTCGCCCTTCAGGATGGAGTTGGCGTAAGCCTTGGCGTTGTAGCCGCCGGCGGTGGAGTAAGCATAGCTACCGTCAGTCAGCTTGGCGTAGACCTTGAAGTACAGGGTATCGCCCATGTTGGCGGCGGGGATGCCCTCGGACTTGGCAAGGTAGACCACACCGTTGGTGACATAGCCGGGCACCAGAGCCACAGCGTCAGCGATGGTGGCGTTCTGGTCCATCTTCGGCAGGACCATCAGGCCCAGCTCCACCACGGAGGTCATATCCTTCACGGAGAAGTAGACGTTGTAGATGATCTCGTCCTCGAAGGACAGGGTGGGATAGTTCAGCGTCAGACCGGGGTCGGTCACGGCGTTGGAGTCGGCGGCACCACATCCGGCGCAGGTGCCGTTTTCGAAGTTGTGGCCAACTTCCGCGGCGCAGGTGGTACAGCGTCCGTTGGTGCCATGGACCGGATGCTGACAGGTGGGGATCGTCTGGCCCTTGACGAAGTCGTAGACCATGTCGTACAGATACCGGGTGCCGTTGCTGTTATAAGCCATGGAGTAACAGCCCCAAGTGCTCATGTACCAGGAGACCACGGCGCTTTGGTAGCCGTATTCCTTGCCGTAGTTCAGGTAATCCTCGAACTTCTGATGGTAAGCGGTGCTGGCGGTGCCGCCGAACTCCATCTGCATACCGAGACCGTAGTAGGTACACAGGTCGGCGCACTCCTTCAACTGGATCAGGGTGTACATATCGTAGAAGGAGTAGTTGGGCTGCATCAGGGCGTAGTCGAAGCCGTATTCCGCCCAGTTCCAGTAGCCCTCGGACTGGTAGAAGGGAAGCTGATAGATGTACAGCCGACCGCCCACCCGGCTGTCGAAGGCGGGCTTGGTGTTGGTGGTGGGGGTGACATGGGTGTGGACGATGTCCGTCAGGGCCTGTGTGGCGGCCTTGGCGATCCGGTCCGTGGACTCGTGGATCGTTTCTTCGTAGTAGTAGAAGCCCGTCAGCTCCAGATGCTCGAAGTCTGCCGCTTCCCACATGGCCACCGCCTGATCGATGTACCAACGGTAAGCCTTGGCCCGGTTTTCGAGGGCTTTTTCCTGAGAACCACAGCCGGAGATCGTGAAGTCGATGTGCTGACCGTCGATGTAGCCCCAATCCTGCTGGTATTCCACCGCCGGGAACAGGACCAGCTTCACGCCCACCTTGTAGTCTGGATCGTCCAGAGTCTCCTTGGCGATCCGGGTGGCCTCCTCCAGCGCTTCCAGATTGATCAGGGAGTTGCCTTCGTAGCTCAGGTCGTTGCCCTTGGCATCCTTGCCGAAGGCGTAGCACAGCCATTCGTACCAGTCGTCCTGATCGGCGTAGTATTTGCCGTCGGTGTATCCGGCCTTATAGGCGTTGAAGGTGCCGCCGGAGGTGTAGTAGTGGCCCATGACCGTGTGATCGTCGAAGAGCCAGTCCTGAGGTACGCCGCTCTCATCGATGTAGGCGATGGAGGTCATGTATTCCTTCACGGTCTTGTAGGTGTTGTAGACCTCGGAGCCGTCGGAATTGACGTACCAGCCGCAGTAGGCCATGAACTCGTTCCGCACACCGCCGCTCTGGACGGCATCGGCGAAGTGGCCCACGTATTTTTCCAGCGGATCGTATTTCGGACAGGTATCCAGCGCCGGGGCGGCGGTGGACAGCGCCTCACAGCCCCATACCTGAAGCTCGTCGGTGAGGATGTAGACGTTCACCGGGAAAATGATCTTCACATACCGGGCGTTGTAGCTGATGCCGCTGGCGCTGTACCACGCGTGGCGCATACCGGTGCCGGAGATGTTGGCATCGTTGGCATCGGCGGTGGACTGGTAGTTCCACACGTCTGCTGCCTCATAGAAATCCGTGCCGTTCTCCGACAGATAGTAGGTCACGTTGGTGGGCATATAGAAGCCCATGCTCTCCTGCGCACCGAAGTGCATCCGGATGCCGGTGATGTTCCGCAGGGCTCCCAGATCCAGCGTGATGATACGGGAGTCGTTGCGGTAGATCTGCAGATACTTGCTCATGATGGTGCCGGTGCTGTTCCATGTCTGGGAAGCCCAGTTGGAGGGATAAGTGGTCTGGGAGGCGTTGATGATGGTGCCGTCTGTCAGACGGGACGCGGAGCTCTGCTCCACTTCGGTGACGGTGTAGCGGTCGCCGTTGGGCTTTGTGGTGCCGGTGGACTCGTATCCGGTGCCGCCGCCGGTGACCTGATAGGTGTAGTTGCCGGTGCCGGTCATCTTGCCGAGGGCGAGGTTGGTGACGGTCTTCTTCACGCCGTAGGCCTGGATCTCCTGCAGACCGATCAGCCCCACTGCGTTGGTGCCGAAGGTGACTTTCACATATCGGGCGTCCACCGGATCGCACAGGTGGGTGAAGGTGTAGATCGTGGGCTTCTGGGCGTCGGGGTTCCGGTCGTCCGTCAGCACCGTCTGGGTAGCGGCGGACTTGGTGACGGTGCCAAGCGCGGTCCATTTCAGACCGTCATTGGAGATGCTGTAGGTCACCGCGTCCGGAGCATCCACGCCCCAGTCCGTGCGGCTGTAGAAATAGGTGCTGACCCGGCTGAGGGAGCTGGGACCTCCCAGATCCAAATTGAAGCCGTAGGGCCCGGGCAGGACCTCGTTCTTCAGACCGATGTTGGGATTGCCGCCGTTGACCCACCAGTTGGGGGAGTTGCCCACGCCGTCGGTCAGGACCGACAGACCGGCTTCCACTGCGGCGGCGCCCCAGTTAGCATCAGATCCCACCTCGGTGCCGTGTCCGAACCAGGTGATGGCGGCACCCTTGGTCAGCAGTGTGGGGGCCTTTTGTCCGTAGACTTCGATCTCGCCCACGCCGATGAGACCCTCCGCATTGGCGGAAAGACCGGCCCGGACGTAGCGGCCCGTGCCTTCCACGGTCAGGGTGAACTCCCAGATGTCCACGATGGCTTCATTGCCGGAATAAGCCGGATCCGTCACCCGATGGGGCGTGGCCTGCGTCAGGGGGACGGTGCCAAGGGTCTGCCAGCCGTTCCCGTCAGAGGACACGGTGAACTGCACCTGATCCGGAGGCTGGATGTTCCATGCCGGACGGCTGTAACAGTAGATGGACACCTGCCGGGTCTGATAGCTGTCGCCCAGATCCACAGAGAACAGGTAGGGGCCGGGGATCACGGAGCGTTTCAGAGCGATATAGGGGTTACCGTTGTTGATCCACCACTTGGGCGAGTCCGCCACGCCATCCGTCAGGACCGACAGGCCTGCCGTGACGGCGGCAGTGTCGTAATCGCCGTCGGTGGTGTGCTGGTCACCGCCGAAAAAGGCTACGGACTTGCCTGCCGCCACGTTGGGGGCGGACACAGAGGACGTGGTGGCGGCGACACCGGGGACGGACCCCAAAGAAAGTACCAGCGTCAACGACAGCAACAGACTGAACGTGCGTTGGAAGCGCAGTTTCATGTGGTCTCCTCCTTGTTTCCTGTGAGATCTGCATGATATGTACATATTATATAGATGGGCTGTTCATATTGCAAGACAAATACTGGGAGGGGTCCGGAAGGGGCACACGAAAAAGGGACTGTAAAAAACCTTGTCATCGCTGTGTGGGCCCCGTGGGGCTCTTACGGGATGACAGGTTTTTTACAGTCCCTTTTTGGGATCATTGGGCGTCCTTGTCTTCGTAGCCCACCAGCATACCGCCCTGTTCGGCGTAGAAGCTGCAAAGGCCGTGGGTAGCGTCGATGGCCACCGGGGCGTTGGGGAAGTCGGCGTGGATCAGTTCCCGGAGGGTCTCGGCGGCGGTGAGGTTGAAGCAGTGGCAGATCCGGACCTGACCGCCGGCGTAGTTCCGGTCCAGCATATCCTGATACAGGGCCTGGATCGCCTTTTTCTCGCCACGGATCTTATGCAGAGGCTCCAGGGTGCCTTCGGCGGAGGCCACGCCGATCAGGCGGATGCCCAGTACCCCGGCGATCTTGGCGACCGCAGGGCTCACCCGGCCGTTCCGGGCCAGATTGGTCAGGGACTCCAGCGCGAAGGACAGGTGGGTATGGCCCATATATGTATCGATGTCGGCGCACATCCGGTCGAAGTCTTTGCCCTCGCCGATCCACCGGTGGAGCTTTTGCAGGAGCAGGGCCAGCTCCGGTCCGGCGGAGAGACTGTCGATCACCTTCACACGGGCACCGGGATGGGATTCCTCATAGTCCCGTGCCGCCTGGACGCAGGAGGCCCAGGATCCGGAGAGGTTGCTGGTGATGGTCACGGCGAAGATCCGGTCGCCGCCGTCGAAGGCGTCCAGCCAGTCCTGCATATTGGGGCAGGAGGTGCCGGTCTTGCCCTTGACGGTCCGCAGGTCCGCCACCATGGCGGCCACATCCAGTCGAGCGTCATCGACGTATTCTTTTTCGTTGGTGATGATCTTCATGGGCACGCTGACCATCTCTATGCCGGGCAGAGTGAACAGGTCGGCGGAGGAGTCGGCGATCAGTTTATATGTCATAGGTAGTACCTCCATAGGGTATCGGAAAGCCTTATACAGGATATGATACATTCCTTTCCCCGATACGTCAAGTGAAACTTGACCTTTTTCTTTTTTTGTTGTATGATTACCCAAAATGCGAAGGAGGCTGGGTTTATGGATCCAAAGGCGAAGACGCAGATCCTGGAGTCGGTCCGGAGCTTCGGTCTGCCCCGGTATGAGGAGATCCCGGATGTAGGATTATATCTGGAGCAGACGGCAAACTATATCACAGACTATGTTCGGAAGCTCGGTGGCAATGAGTTCACCGGCTCTATGATCCGAAATTATGTGAAAAAGGGTCTGGTCCACAATCCCGTGAAGAAACGGTACTATCGGGAGCAGATCGCCTACCTGTTCTTCATCGCTGTGGGGAAAAGTGTGCTGTCCATGGAGGATATCGGTTTGCTGTTCCGGTTACAGAAGCAGGTGTATACGCCCCAACGGGCCTATGATTATTTCTGCAACGAGCTGGAGAACATCCTGCTCTATGTGTTCGGTCTGAAGGATACGCTGGACACCGTGGGCGTGGACCATACGGAGCCTAAGGATCTTCTGCGGACTGCCATCATCGCCGTGGCCCATAAGGTCTATCTGGACAAGGCGTTCTCCGTGCTCCACGGGGAGTCCCGGGACACGGAAGGGTGACCTTCTCATATCTTCCGATTGGAGTGTATATTTATGCAACGTGAACATTTGGGGAGCCGGTTGGGCTTCATTTTGCTCAGCGCCGGCTGTGCCATCGGCATCGGCAACGTCTGGAAATTCCCTTACATCGCCGGTCAGAACGGTGGCGGTATCTTCGTCCTCATCTATCTGGTGTTCATGGTGATCCTGGGCCTGCCGGTGATGACCATGGAATTTTCTCTGGGCCGTGCTTCTCAGAAGAGCCCGGTGCGGATGTATCAGGAGCTCCAGCCCAAGGGTGCCGGATGGCATCTGCATGGCATCGCCTGTCTGGTCGGGAACATCGTCCTGATGATGTGCTATGCCAGCCTGTCCGGCTGGATGATCCAGTATTTCGTGGACATGGCCCGGGGCCTCTTCGTGGGCATGGACAAGGTGGCCATCGAGAACCAGTTCTCCGCCATGACCACCAACACCGGCACCATGGCCTTCTATACGCTCCTGACCGTGGCGCTGGGAGCGGTGGTCTGCTCCTTCAGCCTGCAGAAGGGTCTGGAACGGGTCACCAAGGTCCTGATGACCGCCCTTCTGCTGATCATGGTGGGGTTGGCAGTCTTCAGTTGTACGCTGGATGGCGCGGCAGAAGGTCTGAAGTTCTATCTGCTGCCCAGTTGGGAGCGTTTCATGGCGGCGGGGCCCTTCCGGGTGATCGTGGCGGCCATGAACCAGGCCTTCTTCAGCCTGAGCCTTGGCATCGGCTCCATGGCGATCTTCGGAAGCTATCTGAGCAAGGACCGGCGTTTGCTGGGGGAGGCCCTGAACGTGGGTCTGCTGGATACGTTCGTGGCGGTGACCGCGGGCCTGATCATCTTCCCGGCCTGCTTCGCTCATGGGGTCCAGCCGGACAGCGGTCCGGGTCTGGTGTTCATGACCCTGCCCAACATCTTCAACGCCATGCCCGGCGGACGGCTGTTGGGGAGCCTGTTCTTCCTGTTCATGTCCTTCGCCGCGCTGTCCACGGTGTTCGCCGTGGTGGAGAACATCGTGGCCTGCCTGCGGGATCTGACCGGCTGGGGCCGGAAGAAGACCGCCGCCATCACCGGCGTGGGTCTGGGGATCCTGGCCATGCCCTGTGTGCTGGGCTTCACGGTGCTGTCCCATGTGAAGATCATCGGTCTGTCCATCATGGATTTCGAGGACTTTTTGGTGAATAACCTGCTCCTGCCCATGGGCAGTCTGGTGGTCGTGCTGTTCTGTGTGATCAAAAAGGCCTGGGGCTGGGATGCCTTCGAGCAGGAGGCCAACACCGGCAAGGGTCTGAAGGTCCGCCGCTGGATGAAGGGCTACATGACTTGGGTCCTGCCTGCGCTGATCGCCGCTCTGCTGGTGATCGGGCTGTATGATTTCTTCAAGTGAAAAAAGATCCGGGCCGCTGTGGAACGTTCCACAGCGGCCCGGATATCATATTTTCGAAGGGATGCCGTTCAATGCCCCACGGCAAGGGTGGTCCATTTGCCGGTCTTCCAGCGGAGCTGCATGCCGATGGCACGGAAGCACTCGTCCAGACCCAGCCCCAGCCAGATGCCCACCAGCCCGAAGCCCAGTTGGATGCCCAGCAACCAACTGAAGCCCACGCTGAACAGCCACATGGAGAACAGACCGATGTACAGGGGGAATTTCACATCGCCGGCGGCACGGAGGGCGCTGACCAGCACCAGATTCCGGCTCCGTCCGGCTTCCAGCACCACATTGGCGATGATCACGGAGCCGCCCAGAGCGATGATCGCCGGGTCGTTGGTGAACAGGTCCATCAGAGGCTCACGGACCAGCACGAGGACCCCCAGCACCGCCATGGCGATCAGGAAGGAACAGCGCAGGCTGAAGTGGCAGAGCCGGTCGGCTTCCTCATGGTCCCCACGGCCCACGGCCCAGCCCACCAAAATGGAGGTACCGGAGCCCAGCGCCATGGAGAACAGGTAGACATAACTCACCACGATGTTCACATAGGACCATGTATCCACCGCCACGGCACCCAAGGAAGTGACCATGGCCATGACCACGATCTTGGACAGGGTGTAGCTGATCTGCTCGCCGGCGGCAGGACTGCCGTAGGCCAGCACCTGTCCGATGGCGGCCCGGGTGGCCTTCCATTGGGGGCGCAGGGACAGACCCGGCAGGACCTTGCGGAACAGGAACCAGCCGGCCATGACGCAGGCACAGCACTTGGAGACCACCGTGGCGATCGCCGCGCCGGAGGTGCCAAGGGTGGGCAGGCCCAGCTTGCCGTAGATCAGGACATAGTTCAGGACCAGATTGATCAGGTTCATCACCAGAGAGAAGACCATGGTGGCCCGGGTCTTGCCGTGGGAGCGGATCAGGACGGTGAAGGTCAGGGTGACCATCTGCACCAGCAGGCCGCCGCCCACGATCTGCATATAGGCACGGGCGTGGTCATACTGCTCCGCCGGGACGGTCATCATGCCGAGCAACAGGTCCGCTCCGAAGACGGCACCCAGACTAAAGAGGAGACCGAGGGTGGAATTGACCAGCAAAGCGCCCAGGATCAGGGGCTGTTGCTTCTCCCGGCCCAGACCCGCGCCGATGTACTGGGCGCAGAGGATGCCGGTGCCGGTGGTGATGATGTTGGAGATCACCTGGAACAGGGCCAGGATCTGGTTCACCACGCCCACGGCGCCCACGGCATGGTCGGACCAACCGGCCAGCATCAGGGTATCCACGGAGCCGATCACGCTGAACAAAGCCGCTTCCAGAAAGATCGGCCAGGTCATGGAAAAGAGCTGACGACGGGAAGAAAGTGTGTCTTTTTTCATATGTTTCACCTCAATATGAGGAAGTATAGCAGATGGCAAGGTTTTATACAACTGGTTTTTTATGGAAGGCTTGTGGCATCCTTGCCTCGTCTGGGGGCGGGCTTCCTCGCGGATGCGGCAGGGGAGCGCCGCCCGGTGGGAGACAGTTGGTAGGCGATCTGCACAAGATCGGGAGTTGCGGATCGTGCGTCTTGCCTAATGACGGGGCGAGTTGTGTACAATAGATAAAACGAGAGGGATAAATCTGGAAGTATGGATAAAAGTTATACAAAAAATGTGGACTTTTTATGAAAGTGATGCTATAATCAACATGATACTACGCCGGGGGGTGTACATACCCTGCGGTTTGAAGTTTTCACTACACGCAAGGAGGAAAAACCATGTTACGAAGGATGAACAAATTCTTCAGTATCCTGCTGGTGATCGCCATGATCCTCAGCATGATACCGGCTCCGAGCCATGACGGACACGATCACGGTCATGTGCACGCGGCCGCATCGAGAACCCTGTTCCTGAAGCCAAACAGCGAATGGCTGGTGGACGGGGCACGTTTCGCTGCCTATTTCTTCGGGAACGGAGAGAAATGGGTCAGCATGACCGGGCCTGACAGCAACGGATATTATAAGGTATCCGTGCCCTCGGGCTATCCCAGTGTGATCTTCTGCCGCATGAACGGCGGCAACGCGGACAACAACTGGGACAACAAATGGAACCAGACCGGGGACCTGACGATCCCCACCTCCGGCGAGTGCGCCTGGACGCTGAACAGCGGCGACTGGGGCGGCGGCGGCTCCTGGAGCCACCTGTGGAACTCCGGGTCTGTGACCAAGGCGGCCACCTGTACCGCCGCGGGCACCAAGACCTTCAAGTGTTCCCTGTGCTCCGCCACCCGGACCGAGTCCATCGCCAAGCTGGGCCATAACTACAAGTCCAAGGTGACTGCCCCCACCTGTACGGCGCAGGGCTATACCACCTGGACCTGCAGCCGGTGTTCCGACTCCTACAAGGACACCTACAAGGCCGCCACGGGCCACAGCTATACCTCCAAGGTCACCAAGGCGGCCACCTGTACCGCCACGGGCACCAAGACGTATACCTGCTCCAAGTGTTCCCACTCCTACACGGAGACCATCGCCAAGCTGGGACACAGCTACACCACCAAGGTGACGGCTCCCACCTGTACGGCCAAAGGCTACACCACCCATACCTGTTCCCGGTGTTCCGATTCCTACAAGGACACCTATACCAACGCCACCGGGCACAGCTATGGCACCAACGGTACCTGTACCAAGTGCGGCGCGGGCTGTAACCACAGCTATACTTCCACCGTGACCAAGGCGGCCACCTGTACCGCCACCGGCACCCGGAAGTACACCTGCTCCACCTGTAAGTACAGCTACACCGAGACCATCGCCAAGCTGGGACACAGCTACACCACCAAGGTGACGGCTCCCACCTGTACTGCCCAGGGCTACACCACCCATACCTGCTCCCGGTGTTCCGACTCCTATAAGGACACCTACAAGAACGCTACGGGCCACAGCTATACCTCCACCGTGACCAAGGCGGCCACCTGTACCGCTGACGGCACCCGGAAGTATACCTGCTCCAAGTGCTCCAACAGCTACACGGAGACCATCACCAAGCTGGGCCACAGCTACAAGGCCACGGTGACGGCTCCCACCTGTACGGCCGGTGGTTACACCACCCACAAGTGCTCCACCTGCGGCAACTCCTACACCGATTCCCAGACCGCCGCCAAGGGGCACAGCTATTCCGGTGCCACCTGTTCCTCCTGCGGTGCCACCCGGACCTATTATCTCTTCGGCTTCATCAACGGAGCCAACTATGCCTGTGAGGAGGATTCCTCCAACATCGGCACCTATAAGTTCGTCAACAATACGTTGACCGTGAAGTTCACCTCCAACTCCTATGTCGCGGTGAAGACCGGCGACAATCTGAGCTGGTACATGACCGACGGGTATCCCGGCGACGGCGTGACCTCCGCTACATTATATAATGTAGACAAGGGCATCAGCGCCGACAAGCTCTATGTCCCCGGCGGCACCGAGGTGAAGTTCACTCTGACGGTGAACAAGGACGAGACTCTGAAGCTCAGCTACACGATCCTCAGCTGTCAGCACACCTACGATGACGGCAAGGTGACCAAGGCGGCCACCTGTACCGCGGAGGGTGTGAAGACCTTCACCTGTACCAAGTGCGGCAACACCAAGACCGAGGCCATCGCCAAGCTTGGCCATAGCTACAGCGGTGCCTCCTGTACCGCCTGCGGCGCCACCCGGACCTACTACCTCTTCGGCTTCATCAACGGCGCCAACTACGCCTGTGAAGAAGATGCCGCCAACATCGGTTCTTACAAGTTCGTGAACAATACCCTGTCTGTCACCTTCACCTCCGATTCCTGGGTGGCGGTGAAGACCGGTGACAATCTGAGCTGGTACATGACCGACGGCTATCCCGGTGATGGGGTCAAGTCCGCCACCCTGTACAACACCGACAAGGGCATCGACGCCAACAAGCTCTATGTCCCCGGTGGTACCACCGTGAAGTTCACTCTGACGGTGAACACCAACGAAACGCTGAAGCTCAGCTACACCATCACCAGCTGTTCCCACCGGTACACCGATACCGTGACCAAGGAGCCCACCTGTACCGCCACCGGTACCCGGAAGTACACTTGCTCCGTCTGCGGCAACTCCTACACCGAGTCCATCGCCGCCAAGGGCCACAGCTACACCAGCAAGGTGACGGCTCCCACCTGTACCGCCAAGGGCTACACCACCTACACCTGCTCTGTCTGTGGCGACAGCTACACCGGCAACGAGACTGCCGCCAAGGGCCACAGCTATGACAGCGGTAAGGTCACCAAGGCGGCTACCTGTACCGCTGACGGCGTGAAGACCTACACCTGTACCGTCTGTAAGGCCACCAAGACCGAAGCCATCGCCAAGCTGGGCCATGACTACAAGTCCAAGGTCACCGCGCCCACCTGTACGGCCCAGGGCTATACCACCCACACCTGTTCCCGCTGCTCCGACAGCTACAAGGACACCTACACCGCCGCTACGGGCCATAACTATTCCAATGGCGCCTGCACCAAGTGCGGTGACGGTTGCAGCCATAGCTGGGGCACCGGTAAGGTGACCACCGCCGCTACCTGTACGGCCAACGGCGTGAAGACCTACACCTGCTCCGTCTGTAAGGCCACCAAGACCGAGACCATCGCGGCTACGGGCCACAGCTACACCAGCAAGGTGACGGCCCCCACCTGTACCGACAAGGGCTATACCACCTATACCTGCTCTACCTGCGGCGACAGCTACAAGGGCAATGAGACGGCGGCCAAGGGCCACAGCTACACCTCTAAGGTCACCACCGCCGCCACCTGTACCTCCGACGGCGTGAAGACCTACACCTGCTCGGTCTGCTCCCACAGCTACACCGAGAAGATCTCCGCCATCGGTCACAGCTACAAGGCCGTGGTCACTGCCCCCACCTGTACCGAGGGCGGCTACACCACCCATACCTGTGCCAACTGCGGCGGCTCCTACACCGACAGCCAGACCCCTGCCAAGGGCCACAGCTACGAGGGCGATACCTGTACCGCCTGCGGTGCCAAGCGCAGCTACTATCTGTTCGGCTTCATCAACGGTGCCAACTACGGCTGCGAAGAGGACGCTTCCACCATCGGCAAGTATAAGTTCGAGGGCGGCAAGCTGATCGCCACCTTCGACTCCGACAGCTACGTTGCCGTGAAGACCGGCGACAACCTGAGCTGGTACATGACCGAGGGTTATGACGGCTCCCTGACCAGCGTGAAGCTGTACAACACTTCCCTGGGCATCACCGCACCCGACAAGATGTTCGTGCCCGGCGGCGCGGAGATCACCTTCACCCTCGAGGTGAACAAGGATGAGACCGTCGTTTTGAGCTATGTGATCTCCAAGTGTCCTCACAGCTTCACCGAGAGCATCACCAAGGCTCCCACCTGTACCGCTGAGGGCGTGAAGACCTTCACCTGCTCTATCTGCGCCGAGTCCTACACCGAGAGCATCCCCGCCACCGGTCACAGCTTCGTGGGCGATACCTGTACCGGCTGTGGCACCAAGCGGGAGTACTACCTCTTCGGTTACATCAACGGTGCCAACTACGCCTGTGAAGAGGACTTCGCCAACATCGGCGTTTACAAGTTCGTAAACGGCAAGCTCATCGCTTCCTTCGAGTCTGACTCCTATGTGGCGGTGAAGACCGGCGATAACCAGAGCTGGTACATGACCAACGGTTATCCCGGCGATGACGCTACCTCTGCCAAGCTCTACAACACCGCCACCGAGGGCATCGAGGTCAACAAGATGCGGATCCCCGGCCGGACCAAGGTGGAGCTGACGCTGGTGGTGAACACCGATGAGACCCTCCAGCTCAGCTACAAGATCCTGGAGTGCTCCCACGACTACACCAGCGAGATCACCGCCCAGCCCACCTGTACGGTGGACGGCACCCGGACCTACCACTGCGGCATCTGCGGCCACAGCTACACCGAGACCGTCGCCAAGCTGGGCCACAAGTACACCGCAAAGGTCACTGCCCCCACCTGTACCGACAAGGGCTACACCACCCATACCTGTTCTGTCTGCTCTGACAGCTACAAGGACAGCTATGTGGATGCCACCGGTCATAACTTCGTCAACGGCGCCTGCACCAACTGTGGCACGGGCTGTGACCACAGCTATGACGGCGGCAAGGTCACCACGTCCGCTACCTGTACTGCCGACGGCGTGAAGACCTACACCTGCTCCGTCTGTAAGGCCACCAAGACCGAGACCATCGCGGCTACGGGCCACAGCTACACCAGCAAGGTGACGGCCCCCACCTGTACCGACAAGGGCTAT
>JAFNXT010000081.1 GCA_017378975.1 Oscillospiraceae bacterium | reverse complement strand
TTGAAGGCGTTCAGGCCCACCTCGATCAGCTCTTCTTCGTCATAGGCGAAGCCGCCGCCGGTACCGCCCAGCGTGAAGGCGGGACGCAGGACCACGGGGTAGCCGATCCGCTTGGCGGCTTCCTTGGCCTCTTCGATGGAGTAGGTGATCTCGGAGGGGATCACAGGCTCGCCGATGGACTGGCACAGCTCCTTGAACAGCTCACGGTCCTCGGCACGCTCGATGGACTCACTGCAAGTGCCCAGCAACTCCACCTGACACTCGGCCAGGATGCCCTTCTTCTCCAGCTGCATGGCAAGGTTCAGACCGGTCTGACCGCCGATGCCGGGGACGATGGCGTCAGGACGCTCGTAGCGGATGATCTTGGCCACATATTCCAGTGTCAGGGGCTCCATGTAGACCTTGTC
This sequence comes from Oscillospiraceae bacterium, assembly GCA_017378975.1. Classification (GTDB taxonomy): domain Bacteria; phylum Bacillota; class Clostridia; order Oscillospirales; family Oscillospiraceae; genus Faecousia. Next base: position 11,260 of record JAFNXT010000081.1, on the reverse strand, counting down.
GGCGATGGTGGTGTCGGTCATGATGGTGGCGGGGTTGGAGTTCACCAGCACCACCTCGTAGCCTTCCTCCTTCAGAGCAAGGCAGGCCTGGGTGCCGGCATAGTCGAACTCGGCGGCCTGGCCGATGACGATGGGGCCGGAGCCGATGATCATGATCTTTTTCAAGTCTGTACGCTTTGCCATTTTTATTTACCTCCGTAGTATGCGTATTCAAACATCAAATGATGGTGTAGATGGTGTCAGTCTTCCTGCCAGACGATGTTGCCGTCACAGACGGTCATCAGGCACCGGCCGTAAAGCTCCATGCCGGTGAAGGGGGTGGCTTTGCCCATGGAGATGAACTCCTGAGGGTCCACGGTGAACTGCCGCTCCAGATCCCAGACGCTGAAGTCCAGCCCCAGAGGGAGCCCGAACCGCTTCCGGGGGGCATCCACCAGCAGCTCCATGAGCCGTTCCATGGTGATGATGCCCGGGCGCACCAGATGGGTGTACATGGCGGCGAAGGCGGTCTCAAGACCTACCACGCCGAAGGCGCTTTTTTCAAGGCCTCTGGATTTCTCTTCGGCGGAGTGGGGGGCATGGTCGGTGGCGATCATATCGATGGTGCCATCCACCAGCCCTTCGATCAGGGCCTCCCGGTCTTCCTTGCTCCGCAGGGGCGGGTTCATCTTGAACCGGCCATCCTCCTGCAGGTGGCTGTCGTCCAGGATCAGGTAGTGGGGGCCGGTCTCGCAGGTCACGTCTACGCCACGGGCTTTGGCCTTGCGGATGATGTCCACGCTCTCTTTGGTGGAGATGTGGCAGACATGATATTTACAGCCGATCCGCTCCACCAGCTCCAGATCACGGGCGATCTGGGCCCATTCACTTTCGGAACAGATGCCCCGGTGGCCGTGGGTATGGGCGTAGTCGCCGTCGTGGATGTAGCCGCCACGAAGCAGATCGTTGACCTCGCAGTGGGCTACGATCATTTTGTCCAGCCGTTTGGCTTCCTTCATGGCGGCGGCCATCATGTCATCGCTTTGGACACCTCTGCCGTCGTCGGAGAAGCCGCAGACGTCAGGGGACATAGCGGAAAGCTCCGCCAGCTCCTCGCCCCGCTGACCCATGGTGATGGTGCCGTAGGGGTAGACATGGATACAGGAATCTTCCTCGATGATCTTCCGCTGGAGATCCAGATGCTCCCGGGTGTCCGGGCAAGGGGACAGGTTGGGCATGGTGCAGACCGCTGTATAGCCACCTCTGGCGGCACAGGCCGAGCCGGTGGCGATGGTCTCTTTATAAGAAAAACCCGGCTCTCTGAAATGCACATGCACATCACAAAAGCCGGGAAATACAGCGTATTGAGAATTGGAAACACCAATGCCGACATTCTCCAGGAAAGTAGAAACACGAACACCAAAGGAAGGATCGCAGGTGGTTTCGAAGATCTTGAACTTGGTTCGTTCCATGGTCCGTATGCTCCTTTTCATAGTCGGTGGGTCGCTCGACCCTCAAGACATTATACCACGCATGGGGTGGATCGTCAACCGGAAAAGAGGAAGATATGGGGGAGATCATGCGACGTTGGGGCATCACGAAACAAGGTCTCGTGATGCCCCAAAGAGATGCTCAGTTGGTATAGTTGTCGAAGTAGCCCTGGACCAGGATCACGGGGGTGCCCTTGTCGCCGGAGCCGGAGGTCAGATCGCACAAAGAGCCGATCAGATCCGTCAGGCGGCGGGGGGTGGTGCCCTGAGAGGCCATGTTGCCCACGAGGTCGGAACCCTTCTCACGGATGGCGTTCTCGATGGCGGCCTTCAGCTCCGCGCCGGAGAGGTTGGCGAAGTCGTTGTCGGCCAGATACTTCAGCTTCAGCTCGTTGGGAGTGCCCTCCAGACCGGGGGTGTAGGCAGGGGAGACCACAGGGTCCGCCAGCTCCCAGATCTTACCGGCGGGATCCTTGAAGGCACCGTCGCCGTAGATCATGACCTCGATCAGCTTGCCGGTCTTCTCCAGGAAGCTCTTCTGGATGTCCATGACCAGACCGTGGCAGTCACGGGGGAACAGCTTGACCTTGTCCTCAGTGGACTTGTTGGAGCCCAGCAGACCGTAGTTCTCGTTGTAGCCACTGCCGTCCACGGGGGCATTGAGGATATCGTCCATGCCGCAGACCTTCTCGGCACCGGCAGCCAGCAACAGACGCTTGGTACGGGCACGGGTGTGGATGTCGCAGTTGAGGACGACCTTGGTATACTTCAGGATAGCACGGGGGTCATTGGCGAAGATGATCTCGCACTCGGCGCCGGCCTCGCGGATCAGGTCACCGTAGTACTGAACATAGTCCACGCCAGTGAAGGGGTGGGGGTTGGCACCGAACAGCTCCCGGTACTTCTCCAGAGACAGCACATCGGAGTAAGGGTTGACCTTGGCGGCGTCCAGCTGGTCGAAGGACACCAACTCGTTGCCCACCTCGTCGGAGGGGTAGCTGAGCATCAGCACGATCTTTTTGGCACCCTGCGCGATACCACGCAGGCAGATCGCGAAGCGGTTCCGGGACAGGATGGGGAAGATGACACCGACGGTCTCGCCGCCCAGCTTTTCCCGGACATCCTTGGCGATGGCGGAAACAGAGGCATAGTTGCCCTGAGCACGAGCCACGATGGATTCGGTCATGGCCACCACATCCCGGTCACACAACTGGATGTTCTCGCTGGCGCAGGCATCCAAAACGCTGTCGACCACGATCTTGCACAGGTCATCACCCTCACGGATGATCGGGCAACGGATGCCCCGGGAAGTGGTTCCGATTTTTCTTTCCATGTAAAGACCTCATTTCTCCGGCCGACCTGCAGGCACAGTCGGAAAGGATATCTCCTGAGAGATTCGGTGGTCATTGGGTATGAGCCCAAATTCCCAGCCATACTATTATGACGAAGATCGCGGAAAAAATCAAGAGGGGAAGGATACGAAATCAAAAAAAAGTAGCAGGGGATCCTTGGCGGATATGGACAAAAGTGCGTCCGCCGTGATCACTTCTTCCAGGTGGCGGGGGAGAAGAGCACCAGGATCGGGAAGATCTCCAGCCGCCCTGCCAGCATATCCGCCGACAGCACCAGCTTGCTCAGGTCGCTGAGGTGGCTGAAGTTACAGGTGGGGCCCACGGCCTCCAGACCGGGACCGATGTTGTTGAAGCAGGCCAGCACCGCCGTGAAGGTGGTGCCGATGGACTGGTCATCCAGAGAGACCAGAAGGTAGCTGCCGATGATGATGAACACATAGGCCACGAGGTAGGCGTTGGTGTTGGCCAGGACCGTTTCATTCAGGACCTGTCCGTTATAGCGGACGGCCTTGACCCGCCGGGGGTTCAGGATCTGGGTGATGTTCCTGCCCAGACTTTTCAGCAGGTACAGCAGGCGGGAGATCTTCAGTCCGCCGCCGGTACTTCCGGCGCAGGCACCCACCACCATCAGGAGCATGATGATGCCCTTGGAGAAGGCAGGCCACCGGTCGAAGTCCGTGGTGCCGTAGCCTGTGGTGGTGACGATCGTGGATACGGTGAAGGAGGCGTGGCGGAAGGTCTCTTCCAGACTGCCGTACATATGGCGCACGTTCAGGCAGATGGCACCGATCGCGACTGCCACGATGAGGAAGTAGGTCCGAAGCTCTTCGTCCCGGAACACGGGCTTGAAATGCCGCAGGAGCAACAGATAGTAGCAACTGAAGTTGATGCCGAACAGGAACATGAAGATCGCGGTGACATACTGGATATAGGGGCTGTAGCTGGCCATGGAGTCGTTCCTGATGCCGAAGCCGCCGGTGCCGGCGGTGCCGAAGGCGGTACACAGGGCATCCAGACAGGGCATATCGCCCAGAAGCAACAGGAGGAAGTCGATGAACGTCATCACGATATAGATGAGATAAAGGATGCTGGCGGTCTTGCGCATTTTGGGGACCAGCTTGCCCACGTCGGGGCCGGGGCTCTCTGCCCGGAGCAGGTGCATGGTGAAGCCTTTGTCACGGCTGCCCGGGGCCACCGCCAGCAGGAACACCAGCACGCCCATGCCGCCCAGCCAGTGGCTGAAGCTCCGCCAGTACAGGATACCGGGGGAAAGGGCTTCCACATCCGACAGGATAGAGGAGCCGGTGGTCGTGAAGCCGGAGACGATCTCGAAGAAGGCGTCGATATACCGGGGGATCTCTCCGGAGATCACGAAGGGCAGACAACCGAACAGGGAAAGGATGATCCAGCTGATGCCGACGCAGATCATGCCTTCCCGGGCATCCAGCGCGTTGGGCGCTTTTTTGCAGACCAGGAACAGCACGGCGCATACGGCAGCGATCACGGCGATGGTGATCAGGAAGGCTTGGGCGGCAGACCATGCGCTGTAGCCGAGGCTGATCAGCAGGGCCGGGATCATGAAGGCTCCCTCGATGGAGAGGATCTGGGCGATGAAACGCCCTATCATCTTATGATTCATGGGCGGCCCTCTCAGTCGAAGATGTCGCTCATCTGCTTCAGCACGCCCCGCCCGCTGGTGACTACCACCAGCGTGTCGCCCTTGTGGAAGACGGAGTCGCCGTTGGGGATCTCGGTCCGGGCCCCGTGGGTGATGCTGGCGATCAGGACATTGGGCCGGGTCTTGAGGGATCTGAGGGGGATGCCGCAGTGATCACAGCTATCGTCCACCAAAAACTCCATGGCCTCCACCTGCCCGTCGGCGATGGCGTGGACGGAGATGGCGGCGCCGGTCTGGTTCTGCATGGCACGGACGTAACGGACGATGTCGTTACAGCACAGCTCCTTGGGACAGATCACACTGCCCAGCTTCAGGGCATCCAGGATGCCCCGGTTGGTGGTGTCTGCCAGTCGGGTGATCACCTGTGGGACGCCCTTGCTGGTGGCGTAGAGGGAGATGATCATATTCAGCTCGTCGGAGCCGGTGAGCGCCACAAGCGCGTCACGGTCGGAGAGACCTTCGCTCTCGAGCACCTCCAGATCGCTGCAGTCACCATGGGCGATGGCGGTGTCGGGCAGGAGCTCGGTCAGCTCCTGACAACGCTCCAGATCGGAGTCGATCAGTTTGGTCTCGATGCCACGTTCCTCCAGAAGCGCGGCCAGATAATGGCTCACATGACCGCCGCCGCAGAGCATGACTTTGCGGATCCGGCGGGTGATGATGCCAAGGCTCCGCAGGAGGGTGGTCAGATCCCGGCTGGGGGCGGTGACGAAGATCCGGTCGCCTTCCTTCAGGATGAAGTCGCCTCTGGGCACCAGCGCGGTACCGTCACGAAGGACGGCGCAGACCAGTACCCGGCATTTGATGATGGAAGACAACTGGAACAGGGAAACGTTGCAAAGCTTGCTCGTCGCGTCGATCCGAAGCTCCACGATCTCGGTCCTGCCACGGGCGAACACGTCCCGGCGCAGGAAGCCCGGATATTTCAACAGACGGTCGATCTCGGTGGCGGCCTGTTTCTCCGGGTTGATCGCCATGGACAGGCCGAACACGTCCCGGAGCTGGTAGATCTGCTGGCCGTATTCCGGGTTCCGGATCCGGGCGATCGTATGGAGCTTCGGGTTCAGGGCGTGGGCGATGGTACAACACAGCAGGTTCACTTCGTCCGCATCGGTGGCGGCGATCAGCAGGTCCGCATCATCCACATGGGCTTGCTCCAGCACCTCCATGGAGGCACAGTTGCCAAGGATACCGATCATATCGTATCGCTCCATGCTGGACCGGAGGACCCGGTCGTCGCTGTCGATCAGGGTCAGGTCACAGCCCTCGGCAGACAGTTGCCGGGCGAGGGTCGAGCCGACCCGGCCGCCGCCGGCGATGATGATGTTCATAACGGTCACCTTCCGTTCGTTGATATGTCATCCATTATACCACGTTCTGTGGAAAAGGCAAGGTGTGGCGTTAAAGGAGGGGATAAGGATGGGGGTAAAAAATGTCATCGCAAGGAGGACCCAAGGGGGCTTCCTCGCGATGACAGTATGTTACGGTTCGAAGTTTTCGAAGATGCAGATCCAGCCTTCCTTTTTGGCGGTGTCCATTTCCTCACGGGTCTGGACGGTCCAGGTGACACCGGTGATGGTCTTCAGGAGGAACCGGTTGCTGGGGGTATCCAGACGGTCCCGGTAGCGGTAGGCCACGAAGTCGGGTCGGGTCAGGAAGTTGGACAGGCTGTGCTTCAGGATCCATTTCAGGATCTTCGGCAGAGGGCTGGCGGGGGACTTGAAGTAGTTCTCCGTCAGCTGGCCCCGGATCAGGTCCGGACGGTGCTTTTTCAGCCATCGGATGCACCGGGGGTCGAAGGATTCCAGACAGTAGACGGTGTCGTAGCCGTCCAGCAGGTCGCAGGTGGCTTGGCACAGAGCGGCACAGTCGTTGTCATGGACCTTCAGCTCCACGATCATGGGGGCTTTCCCGGCGAAGAGCTCCACCACCTCACGGAAGGTGGGGATCGTCTGATCCGTGCCCTCCAGCCGGTAGTGGGGGAGGTCCGCCTGTGTCAGGTCCTCCACGATGCCTTCTTCCCCGGTGGTCCGAAGGAGTTTGGAGTCGTGGATCACGGCGAGGGAACCGTCTTTCAGAAGATGGACATCCAGCTCGATGCCGTATCCGCCCTCCAGCGCCGCACGAAAGGCGGCCATGGAGTTCTCCGGACGGCCTTCGCCGTGGAGCCCGCGGTGGGCGTAGTCCCATCCCCGGAGCTTCGACAGGAGGGGCTGGCCCTTCCTGCCGCCGATGGCGAAGCGCCAGAGCAGAGGGGTGGCGGCGAGGATGGCAAGCAGGGTCAGTATGTAAGGCATCACGGGGCTACCTCAGTCATCCACGGACAAGGCTTCCAGACCGCGCTTGGCATCTACCTTGCTGTCACCGTGCATGACGAAGAGCATGGTCACGAAGGCCAGCCCGGCGAAGATGGTGGCGTAGGGGAACAGGACGGTCATGCCCAGCTTGTCCATCAGCAGGCCGGAGAACATGGGAGTGGCGGTCTGGGCCGCCATGGAGGCGGTGTAGTAGTAGCCGGTGTACTTGCCCACGTCGGCACCGGAGCACATCTCGACGACCATGGGGAAGGAGTTGACGTTGATCGTGGCCCAGCCGATGCCGGCCAGAGCGAAGAGCACGTTCATGAGCCAGCCGGGGCTGTCAGCCCGGAGGGTGGCGGCGATGCCGAAGGCGGTGGTCAGCATGACGACACCGGCAAGGATGGTCTTTTTGCGGCCGATCCTGGAGGCGATGATGCCGGCGGGGATATAGGCCACGATGGCGGCACCCTGCGCGATCAGCATGGTGGTGTTGAAGTTCTTTTGCAGGATGTTGCTGGCGTAGACGGAATACTTGGAGGTCACGGCGTTATAGCCGAAGTACCACAGAGCGATGGACAGCAGGATGAAGATCAGGGACCGCTTCTGAGCGGCATCCAGACCGCGGTGGGGGCCGTCTTCTGTTGTCTCTTCCTCCAGACCCAGACGGATGCTGTCCTGCTGCATCTGGGCGGACCACTTGGTCTCACGGACGGTCAGCAGGAAGATGCCCAGCGCCACCAGCATGATGCCGCCCACCACGAAGAAGAAGCCGGTGTAGCTCATCATGGCGTTTTGCACCGAGGAGGTGGCGAAGACGATGCCCAGCACCAGCGACAGGATGCCGCCGGCGGTACCCATGAGGTTGATCACGGCGTTGCCCTTGCTTCGCAGGGGCTTCACGGTCACATCGGGCATCAGGGCCACGGCAGGGGAGCGGAAGGTGGCCATGGAGATCAGCACGCCCAACAGCAGGGCGATCAGGAGGATCAGGGCCGTGGGGTCCTTTTGGGTCCGTTCCCAGGCACAGGCCTGACGGGCCGGGGTCACATAGTTGACGTAGTCGGGGTCCTTGATCTCGTCGCCGGTCTCAGGGTCCGTGGTAGTGGTGCGGATCTGTGTGAACTCTTCTTTGGTGAAGGTCTCGGACAGGACGAACCGGTCGCCCTCCGGGGTCAGCAGAGTCTGGTCCGCCTGCGCGTCATAGATCACGGCAAGGGTGGCCGGATCGTCGATGGCGGAGATGTCTGCGATGTTGGTCCGCTGGGCGGAGTCCGCGAAGGACAGGCACATCAGGAGCACCGCCGCGATCGTGGCACCGATGGTGATGAAGGGCGTACGGCGGCCGTGTTTGGAGCGGCATTTGTCGGACAGGGCACCGAAGAGCGGCAGCATGAACACGGCCAGGATGTTGTCGATCGCCATGATCACGCCGGACCAGGTTTGAGACATGCCGAATTTGTTGGTCAGGGTCAGGGGGACGATCGAGTCGTAGGCCTGCCAGAACAAGCTGATCAGGAAGAAGGCGAAGCCGACGAGGATCGTACGTTTGTAATTGAGCTTCATGGTGTCATCTCCGTTTCTTTATTCATCTTATGGATCATATCATGGGCAGGGGAAAAAGTCCAGACCGGATCTTCAGGGCTGGGAGAGGTATCGGGTCAGGAAGTTCAGTACCCGTTTCTTGTCGGCGGACCACAGGGGCGCGATCAGGTCCCGTTTGGCACCGTCGCCGGTGATCCGGTGGACCACCACCTCCGGGGGCAGGACGTCGATACAGGCTTTGAGGACTTCGGCGTACTGCTCCAGCGTCAGGCAGGAGAAGTCGCCGCGCCGGTATGCTTTTTCCAAATCTGTATCCCGGAGGACGTGGAGAAGATGGAACTTCACGCCGTCGGTGCCCTGACGGACGGCGTGGCGAGTGGTCTGTACTGCCATCGGAAGGTCCTCCCCCGGCAGGCCGAGGATGATGTGGGTGACCACTTCGATCCCTGCGGCCTTCAGCCGTGCCACGGCATCGTCGTAGACGGCGGTGGGATAGCCACGGCGGATATAGCGCACGGTGGGCTCGTGGATGGTCTGCAGACCCAGCTCCACGGTGATGGGCTTGGCGGCGTTCAGCTCACGGAGCAGGTCGATCACCTCCTCCGGCAGACAGTCAGGACGGGTGGCGATGGAGAGGCCTACGATCTCTGACCGAGCCATGGCGGCGGTGTACAGGGCACGGAGCCGGTCTACCGGACCGTAGGTGTTGGAGAAGGATTGGAAGTAGGCGATGTATTTGTCGCTACGGGCCTTGCTCCGGATCCGCTCTTTGGCGGCTTCCAGTTGCTCTGCGATGGACCGGGCCGGGCCTTCGGCGAAGCTTCCGCCGCCGTGGGCGTCGCAAAAGATACAGCCGCCGGTGCCGAGGGTGCCGTCCCGGTTGGGGCAGGTGAAGCCGGCATCGAGGGAGAGCTTGTAGACCTTTGTGCCGTATTTTTCGATGTTATGTTGGTTCAGGGTCTTGTACATGGGGATGCTCCCGTTCAGATATGAGATAGATGGTATCCCTTCGGGATGGATCTGGAAATGCTGAAAAAAGAACTGTCATCGCGGGGGGCGTGAGGGGCTGGTCCCGGGGGATCGCCACGTCGCTTCGCTCCTCGCGATGACAGTATGATCAGGCACGGAATTTGGGTTCGCAGGTCAGGTTGATGCCCAGACGCTTCAGCGTGTTCTCGTCGGCGGCGGACAGCAGGACCGTGGAGTGGGCCTCACAGCCACGGAGCTTGTGGAGCTGTTCCATGGCCAGCTCCGCCGTGGGGTTGGTGGCGGCGCTGATCGACAGGGCGATCAGGATCTCATCGGTGTGGAGCCGGGGGTTCCGGTTTCCCAGATGGTCCACCTTCAGGTGCTGGATCGGATCGATGACCACGGGGGAGATCAGGTGCAGCTCGTCCCGGATGCCGCCCAGCGTCTTCAGGGCGTTGAGCATCATGGCGGCGGAAGCGCCCAGCAGGTCCGAGGTGCGGCCTGTGACGATCCGACCGTCGGGCAGTTCCATGGCGGCGGCAGGCTGGCCGGTCTGCTCGGCACGCTCCAGCGCGTAGGAGACCACGGTGCGCTGTTCGGGGCTGATGCCGGCCTTCTTCATGAGGGTCTCCAGCTTCAGGAGCACATCGTCGCCCACCTTGCCCTTGCGGTGACCGCAGAGCACATCATAATAACGGCGGATGATCTCCTGACAGGAGGCACGGCGGGTGACTTCGTCATCGATGATACAGTTGCCCACCATGTTCACGCCCATGTCCGTGGGGGACTTATAAGGGCAATCGCCCAGGATCTTCTCGAAGATCGCCACCAGCACCGGGAAGGCCTCTACGTCACGGTTATAGTTGACCGTGGTGGTGCCGTAGGCTTCCAGATGGAAGGGGTCGATCATGTTCACGTCGTTCAGGTCCGCGGTGGCGGCCTCATAGGCCAGGTTCACCGGGTGGTTCAGGGGCAGGTTCCAGATGGGGAAGGTCTCGAACTTGGCGTAGCCGGCCTGGACACCACGCTGGTGCTCATGGTAGAGCTGGCTCAGGCAGGTGGCGAGCTTGCCGCTGCCGGGGCCGGGGGCGGTGACCACCACCAGTTCCCGGGAGGTCTCGATGAACTCGTTTTTGCCGAAGCCCTCGTCGCTGACGATATGGGCGGTGTCGGAGGGGTAGCCGGCGATGGCGTAATGATGATAGACCTTGATGCCCATGGCCTCCAGACGGCCCTGGAAGCCCTTGACGCCGGGCTGGTCATTATATCGGGTCAGGACCACACTGCTGACGTACAGGCCCAGATCCCGGAAGATGCCGATCAGTCGGATCACATCCTGATCATAGGTGATGCCGAGGTCACTGCGGACCTTGTTTTTCTCAATGTCAGCGGCGTTGATGGCAATGACCATCTCCACCTGATCAGACATCTGCAGCAGCATCCGCAGCTTGCTGTCCGGCTGGAAACCCGGCAGCACACGGGAAGCGTGATAATCGTCGTACAGCTTGCCGCCAAACTCCAGATAGAGCTTGCCGCCGAACTGATTGATCCGATCCCGGATCTTTTCCGACTGGGTATGCAGATAACGCTCGTTGTCAAAACCGATATTCGCCATGATGCAACGCCTCACTTGCAATAGTTACGACTATTGTACTAAATTTGTTTCACAAAAGCAAGGTTTTTACGCAATAATATCATGATGCTTTTTCTTTTGCAAAAGCGGGACACACTTATAAATAGTGTTTGCATTTTTCGTGTTTCTATGGTAACATGACTATGGATATCTATGATTAAGAAAAAGCGTCAAATTTGACTTTGAGGTGAATGCTTTGCAAATCGATAAAATCGCTTCTGCTTTCCGGATCGATGGTACGCCTGTTCGCTGGAATGAGTTTGGAAACGGCCATATCAACCGCACGGTGAAGGTGTATACGGATACCGGTCGGGAGT
>JAFNXT010000080.1 GCA_017378975.1 Oscillospiraceae bacterium | reverse complement strand
GGCCAGGTCTGGGAGGCCTGCATGTTCGCAAGCCATTACAAGCTGGATAACCTGTGCGTCATCGTGGATAACAACGGTCTGCAGATCGACGGCGATGTGGCCAAGGTCATGAGCCCCTATCCCATCGTGGATAAGCTGGAGGCCTTCGGCTTCCAGGTGGAGGCCATCGACGGTCACGACTTCACCGCCATCGAGGCGGCCATGGAGAAGGCGAAGACCGTCAAGGGCAAGCCCTTCGCCATCGTCATGAAGACCGTGAAGGGCAAGGACGTGTCCTTCATGGAGAACGATGCCGGCTGGCACGGCGTGGCTCCCAACGACGCGCAGTACGAGCAGGCCATGGCGGAGCTGACCGCCAAGCTCAAGGAACTGGAGGGCAAGTGATATGGCAGACGTTAAGAAAATGGCGACCCGTGAGGGCTATGGCAAGGGTCTGGTAGCGCTGGGCAAGGCCCATGACGATATCGTTGTCCTGGATGCGGATCTGGCCGGTTCTACCAAGACCGGTATGTTCGCAAAGGAGTTCCCGGACCGGCATTTCAACTGTGGCATCGCCGAGGCTGATATGATGAGCGTGGCGGCCGGTCTGGCGGCCAGCGGCTTCACTCCTTTCGCTTCTTCTTTCGCTATGTTCGCTTCCGGTCGTGCCTACGAGCAGATCCGTAACTCCATCGGCTATCCCGCGCTGAACGTGAAGGTCGGCGCTTCCCATGGCGGTATGTCCGTGGGCGAGGACGGCGCTTCCCATCAGTGCTGTGAGGATTTCGCCCTCATGCGTTCCATCCCCGGCATGGTGGTGATCTGCCCCGCTGACGGCGTGGAGGCGGAGGCCGCTACCATCGCCGCTTATGAGCATCAGGGCCCTGTGTATCTGCGGATGGGCCGTCTGGCGGTGCCCGTGTTCCACGAGGAGGGCTTCCAGTTCCAGATCGGCAAGGGCGAGACCATGCGTGACGGCACCGATGTGGCCATCATCGCCAACGGTCTGATGGTCTACGAGGCGATCCAGGCCGGTGAGCAGCTGGCCGCTGAGGGCATCGATGCCCGGATCATCAATATGTCCACCATCAAGCCTCTGGATGAGGAGCTGGTGCTGAAGGCTGCCAAGGAGTGCGGCAAGATCATCACCTGCGAGGAGCATTCCGTGATCGGTGGTCTGGGCGAGGCTGTTTGCAGCTTCCTGTCCGAGAACTATCCCACCCCCGTCCGCCGGATCGGTGTCAACGATCAGTTCGGCTTCTCCGGCCCTGCCGGTGAGGTACTGGAGGCCTTCGGCCTGTGCGCTTCCAATATCGTCAAGGTCACCAAGGAGTTCCTGGGTAAGTAAAGGGTATGTTTCGCCCCCACCGTTTTCGCGGTGGGGGCGTTCAGTACCTGTGAGCCAAATAAAAAGGGTACGACGAATATGTTGGGGCCGTCTCGGGGTGATCGAGACGGCCCTGTTGGTTTTGTCAGGGGGAGACGATGCCAAACAACTTGCAAAGCAGTGCGGTCTCCTCAGGGGACAGGTCCTCGAATTCCATGAACGCATGAAGATCAGAGGTATCTGTAGAGACGAGGGAGCCATACATTTCCTTCATATCCAGCATCGCTTGGTATTCCGTCGTCCAGCCCGGGTCACGCCAGTTCGGTGTGGTGGGGGAGAAGTCGTAGTCGGCGAAGGTATGGCGCTTCCCATCGTCGGTTTGGATCACGAACCTGCAATGCCAATTTTCTTGTAGTCGGTCGTGGTAGTCGAAGGTCTCCAAGGTGACGCGGGAGATCTGCTCCGGCGCGTAGGTGGTAGATATGTAGTTGAACGGGCCGTATTTGGTGAGGCTCCCATCCGGGTGGAGGGATGTGCGGCCGTAGAAGGACAGGGCATACATGAAAAGGCAGACCAGAAGACTGATCAGTGCGATGGGGAGCTGGTGCCTTTTTGCGGTGGATGCTTTTGGATGACCCTTCCGAAAGAGCGGATACACCGGGCGGTAGACCGGTGGGCCGTAGGTCACGTCTTTCCTGCCGAACAGAGGGATCCGTTTCCGGTAAGGTCCGAGGAGGATCTGGACGAAAGCGAATAAGGACCACACCAAAGGGAACAGTAAGCCCCAAAGATAGTCGAAGGAGCAGGCAGTCAGCGGCTCTTTGTGGAATGCACTGGTATTATGATACAAAAAGGCGAGGATACTGCCCAGCATACCGATCACGATCAGCGCCATGGCGGACCAATACAGCAGTCGATCCAGAAGCCCTAACGGGGGCAATGATCGGGGCCGTTTTTTTGTTTTCTTTTTCTTTGACATAGGGAACACCTCTCTAAGGGATGGATCGACAAGGTGGGGTGGCGGTGGTATAATGGATCTCAGTAGATCGCTCCTGCGTGGGAGAAGGGAGGAGACAGCATGAAGATCTTAGTCAGTGCGTGTTTATTGGGTCAGGACTGCAAGTATAACGGTGGGAACAACTACGACCCGAAGGTGGTGGAGTTCCTGCAAGGCAGGGAGGTCCTGCCGGTGTGTCCTGAGGTGCTGGCAGGGCTGGGTACGCCCCGGACGCCGGTGGAGATCGTGGATGGCATCGTGACGGACCGGGAGGGGAACTGTGTGGATGGTCCGGTCCGGGAGGCGGTCCGGAAGATCCTGGAGGATATCCGGGACGAGGAGATCGGGTGCGCCATCCTCAAGTCCAGGAGCCCTACCTGTGGGGTGAAGCAGGTCTATGACGGGACCTTT
>JAFNXT010000079.1 GCA_017378975.1 Oscillospiraceae bacterium | reverse complement strand
CTTCGCGGGCTCTTTGTTCGATGGTGTCTGTCATGTTCTCCCCTCCGATGCTGTGTGTGGTCCATCAGATCCTATGAGGTGTCGGGGAGATATATCACAAAATTTACGGATCTGTAACTGGATTTTTTGTGCGGGACACGCTATAATGGATACAGACAGAAAGGGGAGATGTGGTTTGGTGATCGACCGCAAGACGATCCGTTGGGTATTCAGCGGTGTGGTGTCGTGTATCGTATTGTATTGGATCCTCCATGAGACGGATCGGGTGAAGGCGGTCTGGGATTTTATCACAGGGATGCTTTCTCCGTTTGCCATCGGTGCGGGGTTGGCCTTCATCCTGAACGTGCCCCTTCGTGCCATCGAGTCCAAACTGAAGTTCGTGAAGAACGGCGCCGCCCGACGGGCCCTCGCTATGGTGCTGACGTTCCTTGCGATCGCGCTGATCGTGTACGTGATCGTGATCCTGGTGCTGCCTCAGGTGGTGGCGACGGTGGAGAGCATCATCGATCAGTTGCCTGCGTTTTTTGACCGGATCCTGCGTGCCGGATATGATTTCGTCGAGGGGAACCCGGAGCTTATGGACTGGCTCTACTCCAACACGGATCTGGAAAGCTTCGACTGGGCAGGGTTGATCGAGAAGATCATGACCTGGCTGGGGGACAGTCTTTCTACCGTGGTGACCAAGGCGTTTTCTGCGATCGGCAGCCTTTCCACCGGGATCTTCAACGGTGTGATCTCTCTGGTGTTCGCGCTGTACTGTCTGGGGCGCAAGGAGGTCCTTGCCCGGCAGGGACGGAAATTGCTGTACGCGTTCCTTCCGGAGCGGTTCTGTGACGACGCGATCCGGGTCCTCCGGCTCACCAGCAAGACGTTCTCCAATTTCATCTCCGGTCAGTGTCTGGAGGCTTTGATCCTGGGCTGTATGTTCGCCATTGCCATGCTGATCTTCAGGATGCCCTATATCCCGCTGGTCAGCGTGCTGATCGCGGTGACGGCACTGGTGCCGATCGTGGGTGCCTTTGTGGGCTGTGGTCTGGGTGCGTTCTTCATCTTCGTGGACGATCCCATGCTGGCCCTGTGGTTCGTGGTCATGTTCCTTGTGATCCAGCAGATCGAGGGCAATGTGATCTATCCTAAGGTGGTGGGCAGCTCTGTGGGTCTGCCCGGTATGTGGGTGCTCCTTGCGGTGACCGTGGGTGGCGAACTCATGGGTGTGGCCGGCATGCTGGTGATGATCCCGCTGGCTTCTGTGGTATATACGATCCTCAGAGAATGGACGTCCCTTCGGGTGAAGGCCCGGAACATCGATCCGGGGAAGCTCATGGATCAGCCGTTGGAGGTCCGTAACCGGTTGGCGGAGACCCATCGGAAGGCGAAGCTGAAGCGCCGGAAGAAGGTCGAGGACCCTGAGGAACAGGATACGTGAATATGATCGAAAGCCACGAAGCGGAGCTTCGTGGCTTTCGTATATATTCAGGCTTGGGTGAATTCGTAGTCCTCGAATTTGAGGCGGTCTCCCACATCGGTGCCGAAGGGGAGCAGGGCGATGGCGACCTCGGATACGACACCGGTGGTGTCATATTTGACGAAGGCGTAATCGCCACGGATATCGATGACGGTACAGTACATTGTGGTCCTCCTGTCAGGTTTCAAAACGGTGGGAAAAGAGCTTCACCGGGTCCCACAGGATGCTGATCAGCTCACGCTGGCCTTCGTCAGAGCGCTCGGTCAGGCTCTCGAACAGGGCGCTGACAGCGGCGATGACCAATGTGAAGGGGATGGAGAGCAGGAGCAGCATGGGATGGAGCGACGGATCCTGGGACGAGATGATCATGGACGACGCCAGCAGGACCCAGAGGAGCAGGAGATAATGGGGCGCAAGCAGACCCTTGATGTTCACGAAGGAGACCTTACAGCCTTCGCCTTCGTTACGGACGATGCCCAGGGCGGTATTCTTCTCGTTGGTGATCCTGCGATTCCACTCCCAGCCGGAGTGGTAGGTGACGCAGAAGAAGGGGCCAAGGAAGAAGCCGGTGGCCCGTTCAGACCACAGAGCGAAGGGACTGTCCATGCCGCTTTTCAGGGCCTTGAGATAGGTCTTCTTCGGGTGGTCGGAGTGGATGGTCATGATGATCGCTCCTTTCCTTGAGGTGTTGCCACGACCAGTGCGTGT
>JAFNXT010000078.1 GCA_017378975.1 Oscillospiraceae bacterium | reverse complement strand
CGGGCACAGGAGAACGGCTTCCTGCTGACCAACGGACTGGGCGGCTATTCTTCGGTGATGGCCGGCTTCGCCGTGCCCCGGTGCGATCAGGGCATCCTTGTGGCGGCTGTGAAGGCCCCCAACGTGCGGATCAACATGGTCCACCGGCTCCGGGAGCTTCTGACGGTAGGCGGAAAAACTCTGCCCCTGTCCTCTCAGGGCTTCACCGACGGCACTCCCGACGAGGAGGGCTTCAAAAATCTTGCCACCTTCACCTATGACGGTCTGCCTTGCTGGACCTATGACGTACTGGGCGTCCGTGTGGAGCGGAAGCTGGTGATGGCGCAGGGCAAGAACACCACCGCCATCCGCTATACCGTGGAGAACCGCTCCGGCGAGGATGTGGCGCTGAACATCACGCCCTTCCTGAAGTTCGTCCCCCGTGAGAACGTGCTGGAGGAGCGCCGTCCCTTCGCTTACGACAACGGCACTGTCACCGCCGACGGCTACACATTATATATCAGCACCGATGCCATCCTTGCCCCCGCGGAGCCGGAATGGCAGAGCCTGCACTACACCGAAGATGCCAAGGACGGCCGCCCCGAGGAAGGCCTCACCGGCTCCTGCTGTCAGATCGGCCGGAAGATCGGAGCGGACCGGACCGTGGTCTTCCAGATCGTGTTCTCCATGGAGGACGCTCCCGTGGACGCCCAGGCCCTGATCGATGCCCACTACGCCCGGCAGGCCCAGCTTCTTGCCGATGCGGGCCTGAACGACCCCATCGCCCGTGAGCTGGTGCTGGCGGCTGACGCGTACATCGCCCGCCGGGATTCCACCGACGGCAAGACCATTTTGGCAGGCTATCCTTTGTTCAGCGACTGGGGCCGTGACACCATGATCTCCCTGCCCGGCTGTTGCCTGTCCACCGGCCGGTACGAGGACGCCAAGAGCATCCTGCGGACCTTCATGGCCTACGAGAAGGACGGTCTGGTGCCCAACCTCTTCCCCGAGGGCGAAGCCAAGCCCATGTACAACACCGTGGATGCCGCCCTCCTGCTGATCGATGCCGTGTGGCAGTACCACCGCCGCACCGGGGACGACAGCTTCGTCCGGGAAGCATGGCCCGTCATGGTCAGCATCATCGAAAACTACAAGAAGGGCACCCACCACTCCATCTCCATGGATACCGACGGCCTGATCCGTGCCGGCGGCGGCCTGGATCAGGTGACTTGGATGGACGTGTGCGTCAACGGCCACCTGCCCACCCCCCGTCATGGCAAGCCCGTGGAGATCAATGCCTACTGGTACAACGCCCTGAAGATCATGTCTGTCTTCGCCGATCTGGTGGAAGCCGACGGCCTGCCCTTCGCCCAGCTTGCCGGGCAGGTGAAGACCTCCTTCCTCGAGAAGTTCTACATGGAGGACAAGGGCTACCTGAAGGACGTGCTCTCCGGCACCCATTGTGACGAACAGCTCCGCTGTAACCAGATCTGGGCCGTGTCCATGCCCTTCACCATGCTCTCCCACGAGCAGGAGAAGCGTGTGGTGGATACGGTGCGCCGGCACCTGTATACCCCCTGCGGTCTGCGAACCCTGTCCCCCGAGGACCCGGAGTACCAGCCCCACTACGGCGGCGACATGGTGGCCCGTGACAACGCCTACCATCAGGGCACCACTTGGGTCTTCCCCATGGGCGCCTACTACATGGCCTACCTGAAGGTCTACGGCAAGGAAGCCGCAGGCTACGTCCGTGCCCAGCTGGACGCCATGGAGCCCATGCTCCGGGAAGGCTGTGCCGGTCAGCTCCCCGAGATCTACGAAGGCGACTTCCCCACCGAGAGCAAGGGCTGCTTCGGTCAGGCCTGGTCCGTCGGCGAGATCCTCCGGGTCTTCGAGGCCATCGAGAAGGACTGATGCCACAAATACCACGAATCAGTGTAGGGCGGGGGCTTGCCCCCGCCGCTGATCGCTTGCAGTCAGCGTTAGGAACACTGTCCCATGTGCACCTGCTTCGCAAGTGCACCGGCGGGGGCAAGCCCCCGCCCTACAAATGTCTTGACCTGACAGCATCGTAACCAAAGGAGAAACTCTATGCTTGACAAATCCAAACGCGGCTGGTGGCAGTCCGCGGTATTCTATCAGATCTACCCCAAGAGCTTTCAGGACACCAACGGCGACGGCATCGGTGACCTGCAGGGCATCATCTCCCGGCTGGACTACCTGAAGGAGCTGGGCATCGACGGCATCTGGCTGTCCCCCGTGTGCCAGTCCCCTCAGGTAGACAACGGCTACGACGTTTCCGACTACTGCGCCATCGACCCCATGTTCGGCTCCATGGAGGACATGGAGGAACTGATCCGGCAGGCCGGGGCCCGTGGCATCACCATCATCATGGATCTGGTGCTGAACCATTGCTCCGATCAGCACCGCTGGTTCCTTGAAGCCAAAAAGAGTAAAGACAGCCCCTACCACGACTATTTCATCTGGCGTGACGGCGATCCCCATACGCCCCCCAACGATATGTGGTCCACCTTCGGCGGTCCTGCCTGGACCTATGTACCGGAGCTGGGCCAATGGTATTTCCACCAGTTCGCGCCCCAACAGCCGGACCTGAACTGGGAAAACCCCAAGGTCCGCCGTGGGCTCTACGACTTCATCCGTTTCTGGGTGGACAAGGGCGTGGGCGGCTTCCGACTGGACGTGATCGACCAGATCGCCAAGGAGCCGGACCGGAAGATCACCTCCAACGGCCCCCGGCTCCACGAGTTCCTCCGGGAGCTGTCCCGGGAAGCCTTCCGCGAGGAAGGCCTCGTGACCGTGGGCGAAGCCTGGGGCGCCAACGTGGAGCGGGCCAAGCTTTACAGCGCCCCTGACGGCTCGGAGCTGAGCATGGTCTTCCAGTTCGAGCATATGTGTCTGGACTCCACCACTTGGCAGAAGTGGGACTTCTGCGACCTGCCTTTGGTGAAGCTGAAGGACTGCTACCGCCGCTGGCAGCAGGAGCTGGGACAGGAGGGCTGGAACAGCCTGTTCATGAACAACCACGACCTGCCCCGGATCGTGTCCCGCTGGGGCGACGACGGCGTTTACCGTGTGGCGTCGGCCAAGATGCTGGCCACCATGCTCCACGGTATGCAGGGCACCCCCTACATCTATCAGGGTGAGGAGCTGGGCATGACCAACATCCGTCTGGACCTTCCGCAGTATGTGGACGTGGAGATCCACAACTTCTACCGGGAGCGCATGGCGCAGGGCTACAGCCACGACAGCGTCATGGAGTCCATCCGGAAGCGTGGCCGTGATAACGCCCGGACCCCCATGCAGTGGACGGCCGGAGAAAACGCCGGCTTCACCACCGGCGAGCCTTGGCTGACGGTGAACCCCAACCACGCCACCATCAACGCCGAGGCCGCCATGGCCGACCCGGATTCCGTGTTCCACCACTATAAAAAGCTGGTGCAGATCCGGAAGGACTGTGACGTGATCCGCTCCGGCAGCTTCACCCTCCTGTGCCCCGAAGACGAGAAGATCTTCGCCTACACCCGTGACACAGAGGACGCCCACCTGCTGGTGGTCTGCAACTTCTCCGGCGAGGAACAGCCCTTCGACCTCCCCGAAGCCTACCGGGACGCTCAGGTGCTGATCGCCAACTACCCCGACCGTGCCCACATCCTGCGCCCCTACGAGGCCATGATGCTGTATTATTGATACCTGAAAAACGCAGGGTGCCGTGGCACCCTGCGTTCACTATATCAAAGATCCACCCGGTTGCGCTGTCCTCCTTCGAGGAATGCGGAGATGTTCTCCCCGATCTCATCGATGCACCGCTGACGGGCCTCTGCCGCCGCCCATGCCATGTGGGGGGTCAGCAGGATGTTGGGATGCTCCCGGACGGCATAAAGGGGATGATCCTCCGGGAAAGGCTCCTGAGAGTACACATCCACGCCCAGTCCTCCCAACCGTCCTTCCCGCAACGCGTCAGCCAACGCGGCTTCGTCCGTCACCGCCCCACGGGCTACATTCACCAGGATCACGCCGGGCTTCATCCGGGCGATCTCCTCCCGTCCGATCAGACCACGGGTACTGTCGTTCAGGGGCGTATGGATCGTAAGGATGTCGCTTTCTGCCAACAGCCGCTCCAGCGGACAGCCGCCGCTCCGGCGATGGGTCAGGACCCGGCAACCGAAGGCCTCCGCCACCGCCGCCACTCTGGAGCCGATGTTCCCGGCTCCCAAGATGCCCCAGGTCTTCCCTGCCAGCTCATGGAACACCGGGGCCAGTTGGTTCGCCACCCCGGAAGCGGTATAGGCCCCGCTTCGCACATACCGGTGACGCTCCGCCAGCCCCATGGTCAGCTCCAGCACCATGCCCACCGTGACCTGTGCCACGGAGTCGGTGGAATAGCCCCGGACGTTACACACGGCGATCCCCCGGCTCCGGCAGTAGCCCAGATCGATGTTATCGAACCCCGTGGCGGTGACGCAGATCAGCTTCAGATCCTTCGCCGCAGCCAGCACCTGACCATCCAGCCGGAGCTTGTTGGTGATCACCACCTGCGCCCTGCGGATCCTCTCCGGGATCTGCTCCCGATCGGTGAGCTTGTGGACCGTGAGCCGGGCCACGGCCTCCAGCGGCGCGAAGCTGATATCCTCCCCCAAAGTCGCGGCATCCAAAATGACCGTCTCCAACATACGATGACCTTCTTTCCGGACGTGAAGGACACGCCCTGATCTTTTCTCCCATCATACGATATCCCGGAAAACCTGTCAATGGGGGATCTGGCTCCGCCGATCTGCTATATTTTTCGTTTCTGCTTGTTGACTTGCGCCACCGAAAGTGCTATACTATGAAAACATAAATACATATGTACACAACACAGAGATGAAAACCAGTACACGCCAAACGTGTCCTCCCAGAGAACTGCCGGTCGGTGCGAGGCAGTGAGGAGCGCGGCGTGGAATTCCTTTCGGAGTGGCCCGGCTGAACATGGCAGTAGGCTGGGACGGGAAGAGCCCGATACAGCTCGCGGATCTGTATGGATCCCGTGAGGCCGCGTCGCGGCGAACTGAGGTGGTACCACAGGAGCTTTCTTGTCCTCTGCATTCGGCAGAGGGCTTTTTGTTTTCCAACGGATACAGACAGTAGGGCGGGGGCTTGCCCCCGCCGCCGCTGAGCGCTTGCGGGCAGCGGTAGGGATACTGCCTTTATGTGTACTTGCTCCGCAAGCACACCGGCGGGGGCAAGCCCCCGCCCTACAAATCGATCGACAAAAACAAGGGAGATAGAGAACGTGATCATTACAGACTTTTTGGAACGGAACGCCCGGCTCTACGGCCAGGAATGCGCTCTGGTGGAGATCAACCCTTCCGAGGAGCGGGACAAGGCCACCACCTGGTGGGACTTCAACCTCATCGAGAGCGCCGGCACCGATACCCCCTACCGCCGGGAGCTGAGCTGGCGTGACTTCGACCGCCGTGCCAACCGCTTCGCCAACCTGCTGCTGAGCCGTGGTCTGAAGCGTGGCACCAAGGTGGCGATCCTGCTGATGAACTGCATCGAGTGGCTCCCCATCTACTTCGGCATCCTGAAGGCCGGGTGTCTGGCCGTGCCCATGAACTTCCGCTATTCCTCCGATGAGATCAAGTATTGTCTGGAGCTGGCGGACGTGGAGGTGCTGGTGTTCGGACCTGAGTTCGTCAGCCGTATGGATGCCATCGCCGACCAGATCCCTGCCGTGAAGACCATGTTCTTCGTGGGCAAAAACGGCCCCGACTACACCGAAGACGGCATGAAGCTCATGGGCTTCTGCTCCTCCAGCGTGCCCCCTGTGGCGCTGGATGCCGAGGACGATGCCGCGATCTACTTCTCCTCCGGCACCACCGGCTTCCCCAAAGCCATCCTGCACAAGCACAAGAGCCTGGTCCGGGCCTGCCTGACGGAGCAGGCCCACCATTCCCAGACCCGGGAGGACGTGTTCCTGTGCATCCCGCCTCTGTACCACACCGGTGCCAAGATGCACTGGTTCGGAAGCCTGCTCTCCGGCTCCAAGGCAGTCCTGCTCCGTGGCGTGAAGCCTGAGTGGATCCTCCGTGCCGTGACGGAAGAGCGTTGCACCATCGTCTGGCTCCTGGT
>JAFNXT010000077.1 GCA_017378975.1 Oscillospiraceae bacterium | reverse complement strand
TCCCGCTCCAGTTCCAGCGCCTCCGCCCGATAGATCGCCACTCTGGGATCGTCGGTCATACCGCAGAACCCGAAGGGGATCTGCTGTTCCTGACCGGACAGGTCCTTCGTCATGTACAGCAGCTTCGTACCTTCCAGACGGCTCAGATCCGGCTCCGCCAGGAATTTCACCCGGACGCTCTTCTGTACACTGCCCGCAGGCATGGTGGTATCCTCCACCACGGTCACAGAAGAGATGCCGGATTCCTTCAGCACATAGGACACGCCGGTGTGGCCCGGGATCTGGGTCTGCACTGCCGCGCCGTCCTTCGCCGCCACCAGGAAGCCCGCCGGGAGCGTCTCGTCAGAGAGCACATACTTGAGGACCGCACCGGGGGTGCTGGACAGCTTGGTGGTGAAGATCACCCGGTCCGCCAGGAGCTCGGTGGCCACGAAGGTCACCTGATCTCCGGTGGCCACGAAGCCGTCGCCGGTGTCCTCATACTCATTGAAGCGGAGGGTCATCTCCTCCAGCGTCTTGCCTTCGGCCAGTGCCACCTGCCGGTCGAAGAGCACCGTGAACCGGGCCTCCCGGCTCCTGCCGCTGAGCAGAGGCGCATCCAGCACCTCATTGGTGCTCCGGACCACGGGATAGGGGGTCACATCCGCACCGGACACATCGGCCCTGAAGGTCACATGGTCCAGCGCGATCCGCTCGCCCTCGTCCAGCACCGCCCGGATGGTCACCTCGTAGGTGTCCAGCGGCAGGTCACCGGTGGTATACAGCAGCATGCCCCGGTCGGCGAACTCCGCGCCGGTGGTGACGGTCTGGCTGACCACTTCCGTGCCCTGACTGTCACGGACAGTGATCAGAAGATCGCCGCCGTCCGTCAGCCGGTCGCCGTAGAGCTTCATATCCTCCCCACGGAAGGTCAGCCGAAGCTCCGCCCCGTGGGTGGCGGTGGTGATCATATCGTGCTCCAAAGCGTAGCTGAAGGACTCATCGGTCAGGGTCCAGCCGTCGCCGGCATGCCGCCCGTCCAGATCCTCCACATCACTGTTGGTCACCTGCAGATACACGGACTTGTCCAGCACCGTGTCACCGATCCGGACCTTCAGCTTGATGTTGCCCACGCCGTCGGGCGGCATAGCCACCACCTTGATCTTGATCTTACCGGGCTCGGAGGTCCGGTCCACGCTCAGGCAGTTGGAGCCCACCTCGAAGACCTCGATATCATAGGCATCCTTGAAATCCGACACCACCTTGGCATCCAGGACCACCTCACCGCCCAGCTTCAGACTGCGGATGGTCCGCCGTCCTGCCAGGATCTGACCGGTGGAACGCAGGCCCGGCTGGGCAGCGTCGATCCCCAGCGCCACCTCCGGGATCTGCTGGGCGATGAGCACCGCCTGCTCATCGTTATCGGTATCGTACTGTGCCTGCCCGGACACGATCCGCAGGCCGTAGCACAGCTTTCCCGTGTCATCCAGCAGGGCAGAAACGTCCATCCTGCCCTGGATCCTGGCCACACTGCCGGAGGCCAGCCGGTCCTTTGCCACGGTCATGGAGAACAGGGTGCCGGTCCGGCGATAGTCGCCCAGATCCTCCTGATACTCGTAAAGATCCACATACACGTCCACATCCCGGTCCGCGTCCAGCAGACCCTTGTTGCCCACTTCCAGCGTATACTCCATGGTCCCATCGCTGGAGACCTCCATACTGTTGTCCCGGAAGTAGAACTCCGCCCGGTCGTGGATCTCATGGTACTGCTTCGCCTCCCCGGCGTCGAGGTAGGACTGATACAGAGACCGTCTGCCGGAAGCGTCCCGGATGGCGATCACCAGTACCGTCCCGTCGGCGATCCGGGTCTGCGGCACCGTATAGGACAGCGCCATGGGATAGCTGTCACCGGACAGCAGGGGACCGGTGAGCTTCTGGCTCACCACGTTCTCCAGGGTGCCGTTGCCGGGATCGTAGTAAGCCAGCGACACGGTCATGCCATTGACTGCCGCGTCGCCCATGTTCACCACGTCGAAGTAGGCACGGATCTCCTCCCCGGGCAGGAACCGGGTATTGGACAGCTCCAGATCCCGGACCTCCAGCCGGGTGACCGGCTCTTCGAAGGTGATCATGAACAGGTCCGTCCGGGCGTTCCGGCTCTCGTAGTCCAGCACAGGCACCGTGATGGACTCCCGGACGTTGCCGTCCTCGTCCACCACCAGCTTGTCGTATTCCTTGGAGAAGTCCACGTCCTGCTGGGACTGCAGTACTGTCTCATCGGTGGCATAGTCTTCGAAATTGAAGGGGACATAGGAGGACTTCAGCGACACCGCCACCTTCGGGACCTGCATCTGGACCCCATCCCGGATCTCGGTCTTGGTATAAACGAAGGCGGAATAGCCGTCGAAGATCACCGCGGCGGTATCCTCCCGGTCCGCGAAGGCTTCCGCGTCGAAGGCATCGGAGACAGTGAGCTGTCTGGGCTTGTTCCACAGTCCGGTGGTACCGTCGTACTGGGCCAGATACAGCGTGTCCACGAAGCTGCCGGACTCGGTGTTGTCGCTGTATACCAGCGTCATAGCACCGTTCTCATCCACCGCCAGCACATAGCTCTCGAAATCGCCATCGTAAAGCACCCCGGTCTGGGTCTTCTGCTCCAGCGCGTCATAGGTCACATAGGTGATGTCCTTGTTGGTCTGGTAGAACAGCACCGGCCGCGCCTGCGCGCCCTTCTCTACCACGGCCCGCTCGAACTGGACGTTCCGCAGGATGATCTGCTCATAGAAGTCGCCTCCGTCATGGTAGACGGGATCGACCTCGGTGGCATCGGCGAAGACCACGCCGGGATCGTCATCATGGTCGAAGACGGAAGCCACCACCACCGTGGGTCCGAAGGTCACCGCATCGGCACCGACCGTGCCCTTGCGGTAATGGATCTGCTTCAGGGTGCCCACCCGGCCGTCCTGCTGGGCGTAGGGCACCTCCACGGAGTAGGCCAGCATCACGGTAGACGCATCCAGAAGGGCAGCGTCCATGCTGGTGATCTTGAAGCCGGGCTTCAGATAACTCTCAGGTATCCCCTCGAAGCCCACCTCATGGCTGACCCCATCCAGCGCGTAATACACGGAAGCCCTGCCCCGGTACATGGAATCCATCACCGCGGACATGACCGCGCCGGAGCTGGCCGTGGCTTCATTGAAGCCGGTCCAGTTCATGTCATGCTTGGCCGGAACGTCGGTCTTGGTGTCCTCCACATAGAACACCAGACCCTTGCCGCCTTCCGGTGCCACCGGCAGGCTCTCCTGGAGCCCGTTGCCGTCGGTGGTACCGACGGTCCGGACCGCCCGGAAGGTGCCGGAAACATGATCGAAGGTCACGGTCTTCACACAGGTCCGTTGCAGGGCAAGATACAGGTCATCACTGGACCGGATCTGGATCTGAGGACCGTCGGTCAGGCCCATGGCCACGCCCTGCTCCGCGCCGGGGGCCATGGAGGCCACGGAGCCATCGCTGGCGGTCATCACCAGCGCCAGATCACCGGCCCCGTCGATGTATGCCCGGAAGTCCGCCACGAAGACGTCCTCCGTGACCCGGCCCTGCGCCACACCGTTTTTGGACCAGCAGAGCTGATAGTAGCCGCTGTTGCCGTCCTCCTGCTGACCGGTGACGGTATAGAAGGCGTACACATCGCCCCCGTGGCCGATCACCTGGTTCTTGGCAGTGTTCTCGATGTCGCCCACAAGGAGGGTCTTGGACCGCTGGGCGGCGAACTGGCCGGTGGTGAAGTAATCGGGATCGGCAGTGGAAGCCTGGAGCTTCCGGGATGCCATGACCACCGGCAAGCCTTCATCCTGCCGCAGGGTCATCAGCTCGTAGGTCTTGCTGTAATAGAAGCTGCCCATGGTCAGGGTGGCGCTCTCCGTCACGTTATTGTCCAGAGAGCTGGCGGTGTAATTGATCTGCATATAGCCGGGCTCCAGAGAGATGTTGATGCCCAGGATCGTGACCTTGATGTACAGCGCCAGCTTCAGCGTCGCGTTGGACAGGAGCGCCAGAGAGGACTCATCGAGCTTATAACTCAGGTTATGGATCCGGATGCTGTCCAGTGTCACCTGCTTACCTTCACCCTCGGAGATGTTCCGGATGGTGATCCGCACCGGGACCGCCTCGGTCTTCATGTTGTCGAAGCCATCCCGCTCCCAGGTGAAGATCCGCTGATGGAGCTGGGTCTGGGTGGCGCTCAGGTCCACTTCCTTCTCTCCCAGAAGTCCGCCGCTCATATCACTGACGGTGATCTTCACCTTGCCGCCCTCCGGCTCCTTCACGCCCAGAAGCTGGACGGAAGCCGCGGCGGTGACGATGGTGATGGTGTCACCGGAGGTCTCCGAGCGGCACAGGGTCTTGCCGTAGCTGTGATAGAAGATGGTACCGGCCTTCTTGTCGCCGTATTCACCCGTGTTGGTGCCGTCGTCCTGCTTGCCGATGTAAGTCTTCCAGCCGGGACTGAAGGTCATCCTGGCACTCTTGAGCAGAGCCTGATCATAGGCCGGGAGCCCCGTATCCTCCGGTGCCTTGGCCGCCAGCACCGTATCCAGATCGAACTCGTACTGGGCAGGCTTATAGATCTGCTTGCCCAGCACGCCGGCGAAGGTCAGGTCCACGGAGCCGCCGAACTCACCGGCGATGATACCGCTGATGCCCACCGCCAGACCCAGCGTGAAATTGACGTTGGGAGTGATGGCCAGACCGTTCCATGTGGCCTTGTAGTGGGCTTTGCCGTTGCCGTCGATGTAGTCCTTCACCAGCGTGGTACCGGTGCTGATCGTCACGCCCAGCTTGGTGGAGAAGCTCACATAGAACACGGGAGCCGGAGGGATCGGTGCCGTGACCATGAAGGACAGTCCCAGCGCGCCGGTGACCGCGAAGGAGCTGAAATCATACTGCATGTTCAGCCGGTCATAGGTGAAGACGAACCGCGCGTCCAGAGAGCCATAGACCGAGGGGACCTTGGAGGAATTCGCCTTCTGCATGGGGCTCTTTTCCGCCGCGCCGTTGGCGCCCATGGTCATATCGCCCAGCCCCTCCACATCGCTGAGCAGAGGTCTCTGATCCTCCGGCGTTCCGCCGGGCTTCTGATCCGTTCCATAGCCGTTGACCGTCAACCGGCCGCCCACGATCACCTGCTCGTTGCCGAACTGGACGTACAAAGGGGTCGTACCGGTGAAGCGCTTGAGGGCCTTCTGCTCCTGACCGTCGAACTGATGTCCGAGCATGGTGAAGCCCTTGAGGATGGCAGTCAGCACCGCGCCGGGATCCACGCCCAGCTTGAAACCGCTCATGGACACCTTATGGTCATTATAGGTATAGAACTCGTTCTGCTCCTCGAAGTAGTGGTTGGACATCTCCTGCTCATCAGAGGTGACGCCCACATCGGGCATTTTCGTCATCACCGACTGGGTCCGGTCGATGCCGAGATCGGCGATCACGGGCATCCGGGCACCGTCGCCCCGGTCGTAGTCCTCCAGCTCGATGAAGATACCGTCGCCGCCGAAGAAGAGCTGCTCGTAATAGTCGTAATTCTTGTCGTCCGCGTTTTGATAGTTATAGTAGGTAGGGATATGGAGCACATAGCTGTAACCCGCGGCCGTCCGGTCCTCCAGTTCCAGCACCGGCATATACGCATCCGCCACGCCGGTATTCTGCCGGAACTTGGAATTAAGCCCGAACATCCCCACATCGGAAGCCTCTGCGAAGCTGGCACCGCCCTTGAACCAGAAGGACAGGACCGGCGCCTGCGCCGAGATCTTGGGGGCCTCATAGCCGATGTTCACCCGGAACTTCTTCACCGCCCCCTCCATGGTGCCCACATAGATATCGGAGATCGTGAACCGGACGGTATAGTACCGGACCCCGGGCTCAGCCGAGGTATCGCTGTAGAGGGTCTCGAAGGGGATGTACCGGTCCATCGCCATGGCGGTGTACAGGCTCCGGAACTGTCCGTCCACCAGCTCAGACACGCCCGTGGACTGGATGGAGATCCCGGGCACAAGGTATGCCGCCGCCGGATCGTAGATCCGGAAGGTCACGTTCTCCCGAAGCTGGGCGCACTCGTCATACCCGATCTTCATGGACTCGCCGAAGTCCTGATAGTCCATATCGTAAAGGTCAGAGCTGATCCTGTAGCTCGGGCCCACCAGACGGGGATCCACCTGGATGTAGTCGAACTCACACAGGGCATAGACGAGGACATTTTCATAGAGCTTGTACTCCGGCGTGGATACCTTGCCGTCCCGATAGAAGGTCACGGCACTGCCCAGCTCCCGGAGGACCCGGGCCTCCCACTCGGCATCGCTCTCCATGGTGCCGTCAGCAAAGGTCTTCCTGGTCACCAGGTGAGGGATGGAGCCGAAGTCCAGCTCGATGCCCTGCATCAGCCGGTAGCGGACCCGGAAGCCCAGAGTCCGGGACAGCTCGGAGTTGATGGTGGACCCCTTGCCCATGGTGTCCTTCACATGGACCACGGCCTCGTCCTCGCTCAGATAGTGGTCCTGCACCAGCTTGGTGGTATTGGTAGTCAGCAGGGTCTCCAGAGGGATGGTGAAGCTGTTGTCCCCGGCCATGGCGGCGCTGTTGTGTACCGCGCCGTTGCTGTCCACCAGATACAGATACTGCGGGATGGGCACGTTGGAGCCGCCCTGCCCCAGCACGGAGCAGGTGATCTTCAGCAGACTGCCCACATAGAAACCATAGGCCCCGGTATCCGGGTGCTTGCCCACGCCGCCCTTACTGCCCAGCGCGATGGTCCAGCGGAAGCCCTCCTGATCGAAGGTGACGGTGGACTTGTTGGGATCGGTACTGTCCACGTGGATCTGCACGTTCTCCATATCCGGCGACTCGAACACGGTGAAGGGGATCACGGTCCGGTGCAGGGAAGTGGTCTCGAAATAGAAGTTGGTGTCGTCCCAGCCCTCGTCATCATAGGCGATGATGAACAGCTTCTGCTTGGCACCGTCGATGCCGTAGGTCTTCGTATACCGGCCGTCGGCACCGAACAGCGGCAGGGTCACAGGTCTGGAAACGTAGTCGATGTTGCTGTTGTTCCGGTTCATCAGGATGTACATATCCTTGTCGTCCATCCATGCGATGTCGGGGTCCTGAGCCGTCAGATCGCTCTTGATGAAATAGAACTTGCCATCCTTGTCGGTCCAGCCGCCCTCGGGCAGATAGCCGAAGGCCGTATTGGGATTCCCCAGCACGTCCATACCGTCCAGATTCCGGATCCGCACCGTGATCCGGTCGAACAGGTTCAGATCATAAGTATATTTCGTGGTCAGCAGCAGGTCCTCGTTGCCGTTGCTGAACACCGAGCCGGGGGTCCATGTGCCGGCGGTGGACCAGCGGTAGACGAAATCCGTATTCGGGATCTCCAGCGTGGAGGTCCACTTACCGTCCTGCGGAGCCGCCTCAGCCAGCGTCATGGGCACGAAGGACTGGACCGCCGTACCGCTCACCGTACCGATGGCGGTCTTCAGCAGCTCCGTCCGGTCGATGGTATCGTTGACGTTGATCACGGAGTCGGTACCGCCCACCAGCGCGTCGCCCTCACCGGAGGACAGGTCCGCCTGCGCGTCATCGACGTTGGTCAGCTCTTTGGCAGGCTCATCCTGCGCGTTGGTGATATCCAGCCGGATGGCGGTGGCTGGCTCCGCCACACAGCCACGCAGGTCCGTCAGCTCCAAAGACAGGGACCGGGCCTGCGCGTGCCGCTCTTCGCCCACGAGGGGGATCACCACTTCCACGGTATCCTGACCGGGCAGGAACACCACGTCCCGGTCCACGGGCTCGTAGTCGGTCCCGGCCACAGCGGTGCCGTCGGCGGTGGCCACATGGACGGAGCACATCTCCCCCACATTGCCGGCCCGGTACAGGGTCACCTTCACACCGCCCTCGCTCCGGTCCGTCACCGCCTCCTCCACCGACAGGCTCACCACACTGGGGGTGAAGGGCTCATCGTCGAAGACCTTGATGGCGGCGGAGCTCATGGGGGAGATCACACCGCTGGTGGCCTCGGTCAAAGTCAGCGTCAGCATCTGATTACCGGTACGCCGGTCGTCATTTTTGATCTTGACCTTGACGGTGGCCGTGGTCTGCTGGGGCAGGAACTCCACGGTGCCCACGGAATCCGGATACAGCTCGTGGTCACCAAGCTGACAGGTCAGGGTGAAGGTCACCATGGCACCGTTGCTGTTGCCGCCGATGCGGTACACCAGTATCCCCAGATACACATCCTCCGGGTCCTTCGGATCCGTGCCGCCCTCGGCGATCTCATAGGTGGAATGCTCCACCGCATAGAAGCCCTCAGGATAATATTCCTCCCACTCCTCATTGGAATAGTAGCTTTGCACATTGCTCTTGGCCTGCTCCAGGGTCATCTCCGTGGAGACTACCTGCGGCGCGGCGGCATCGGTATCCGCCAGCACCTGCAACGGCATGCCCAGCGTCAGGATCACCGCCAGCAGCATGGCCAGCATCCGCTTCCTCATCTTCATGATCTTCCCTCCTTATGTCCCGTCAGTGGGGAGTTCCCCCTGACTGTCCTCCAACAGGACCACATGGGTGGCGGTGGCGTAGCGCACCTTCCGCCCGTCCTGACAGGTATGTTCCACCGTGAAATTACAGCTTTGCGCCCGGAGCTCCCCATCGTAGACCGACATATCCACTCTGGCCTCCACCGTCACCAGCTTTTCCGGATCCACCGGCTCTGCCAGCATCTCCGAAAGGGATCCGGCGATGGCATCCAGCGTTTCGGCACCGGGTCTCGACAGGGTGACGCTGAGCTCGCCGCCGTCGAAGGCTTCCAGTTCGTTCTCCTCGTAGCGGACCTCCACCGCGTCCTCCTCCCGGTAGCGGTAGAAGCTGAGCCCGGACACGATCTGGTCGAACTCCTGACAGGTCATGTCCACCTCCGTCTCCTCCGGGCCGGAGATATCATAGACCTTCTGACCGTCAGAGACCATGGACACCGTCACATCGAAATCCCGGGAAGGATCCTCCGGCGTGGTGCTTTTGGTGTTCACATAGACGATCACCCTGCCCTGATCCCCTACTTTATATATGTACCCGTTGGTGTCGGTCTTTCGCAGGGTCCCGTTATCCGTGATCATGGCCGCCGATGAGATCTGCAGGCCCAGATCCTCTTTCGCTTCCGTCTTCACGATCGCCTGCTCGGCCATGACATAGACCTCGCTCCTGTCCGGCTCCCGCCATGGGGCCCAGACTGCCACCGCCACGGCGGCCACAGCCAACACAAGGCCCCCGACGGCAAGCCAGATCAGACCATTTTTCTTTTTCCTCTCCAGGATGACCACCTCCCATGGATATTTGTGCTCCATTTTGAGTACATCATATCACACATACGCCCTATTGGGAAGACCTCCTCCTGTATTCCGTGTATTTTTTTATTTTTTTCTTACACGATCCGCTGGTCTCACGGGACATCGTGCCGCCTCCCCCACCGACCGCAGAAAGGGCGTGTCGCAAACCCTTTGCGACACGCCCTTGCTCTTATCCGCCCAGATAGGCTTTCTTCACTTTTTCGCTGGCGGCCAGCTCGGCACCGGTGCCGGAGAGGACGATCTTGCCGTTCTCCATGACATAGGCCTTATCGGAGATCGCCAGAGATTTACCGGCGTTCTGCTCCACCAGCAGGACGGTGGTACCGTCCTTGTTGATGTCCTTGATGATGTCGAAGACCTGATCCACCAGCAACGGGGACAGACCCATGGAGGGCTCGTCCAGCATCAGCAGCCGGGGGTGGCACATGATCGCACGGCCCATGGCCAGCATCTGCTGTTCGCCACCGGAGAGGGTACCGGCGATCTGGTTTTTACGCTCCGCCAGACGGGGGAACCGCTCGTAGATCGACTCGAGATCCTGCTTGAACCGCTGTTGGTCCTTGACGGTGTACGCACCCATCAGCAGGTTCTCATAGACCGACAGCTCCTGGAAGATCCGGCGGCCTTCGGGCACCTGAGTCATGCCCAGATGGACGATCTTGTGGCAGGGGGTCTTGGTGATGTCCTTGCCCTCGAAGGTGACGGTGCCTGCCCGCTTGGGGATCAGGCCCACGATCGACTGCATCATGGTGGTCTTACCGGCACCGTTGGCACCGATCAGGGATACGATCTGGCCCTCCTCCACGTCGAAGCTGATGCCCTTCAGGGCACAGATCACGCCGTAGTAGACCTGAAGATCTCTAACTTCCAACATTGCCATAGCGTCAACCTCCGATGTATGCCTTGATGACTTCAGGATCTGCCAGCGCGGTCTTGGTGTCGCCCTGCGCCAGGATCGTGCCGAAGTTCAGCACCGTCACCTCGTCGCACAGGCCGGACACGAAGCTCATGTCGTGCTCGATCAGAAGGATCGTCATGTCGAATTCGTCCCGGATCTTCCGGATGGTCCGGGCCAGATCCTCGGTCTCATGGGGGTTCATACCGGCGGCAGGCTCGTCCAGAAGCAGGAGCTTGGGGTCCGTGGCCAGCGCCCGGGCGATCTCCAGCTTCCGCTGTTTGCCGTAGGGCAGGTTGCAGGCCAGGGCGTTACGCTCCTGCTCCAGATCGAAGATCCGGAGCAGCTCCTTGGCCTTTTCCCGCATGGCCTTCTCCACCTTGAAATGCCGGGGGAGCCGGAAGATGGACTCGAAGACGGAGCACTTGTACTCCGGCCGGTGCTGGAGACCCACCATGACGTTACGGACCACGGTCATGTTGTTGAAGAGCCGGATGTTCTGGAAGGTACGGGCGATGCCCCGCTGGTTGATCTTGTCGGGGGTCAGGCCCTTCATCTCCTGACCGTCCAGATAGAAGGTGCCGGTGGTGGGCTTATAGACACAGGTCAGCAGGTTGAAGATCGTGGTCTTACCGGCACCGTTGGGGCCGATCAGGCCGTAGATCTGCCTTTTGCGGATCTTGATGTCCACGTTCTGGGCGGCCTTCAGTCCGCCGAAGGAGATGCCCAGATCTTTCGTTTCGAGGATGTATTCGCTCATTTACTTGGGCCCTCCCTTCTCCCAGGTGACCGAAGAGTCCTGCGGTGTCAGATCCACGGACAGGATCTCGTTCATCTCGATCTTGGTGGGCACCACGTCCCACTTGGCCTTGTCATCCTTCACATGACCGGGATCGTTGCGGGACTTGCGGATCTTATCAGCGAAGGCGCTCAGGTTGTACTTGTCACGGAAGCCCTTCAGAGCCGGGGCATTGTTGTAGATCACGATGGCGATCAGGATCAGGGCGTAGAACAGGTTCTGGAGCACCGCCAGATCGCCGGTGAGGATGGTGGCCAGCTTGGTGTTCAGGAAGGTGATCAGGGCCGCGGCGATGATGGAGCCGTTGATGCTGCCCATGCCGCCCAAGACCACCATGACCAGGATCTCGATGGAGTAGTTGTAGCCAAACTTCATGGACTGCACCGTGTAGTTGCTGTAGCTGTACAGCACACCGGCGATGCCGGCGAAGGCGGCGGACAGAGTGAAGGCCAGCAGCTTGTACTTGGTGACGTTGGTGCCCGTGGCACGGGCGGCGATCTCGTTGTCACGGATCGCGGTGATGGCTCTGCCGTGCTTGGAACGCATCAGGTTCTGGACCACCATCAGGGTCAGAAGGACCAGCACGAAGGCGAAGATGAACAGATAGTTCTTGTCGTAACGGGGGGTGTTCAGACCCAGAGAGCCACCGAAGGTCTCGTCAGAAGAGTTCTGGAACAGGGACTTGACGATCTCACCGAAGGCCAGCGTCACGATCGCCAGATAGTCGCCCCTCAGACGCAGGGCGGGGATGCCGATGATGATGCCGCAGACCGCCGCGGCACCGCCGCCGGCCAGCAGAGCGATCAGGAAGGTCAGAGGACCGTTGCCAAGGGTGGGCACCAGCAGAGCGGCGATCTTACCGCCAAGGTATGCACCCACACACATGAAACCGGCGTGGCCCAAAGACAGCTCGCCCAGGAAGCCTACCACCAGCGACAGGGACACAGCCAAAATGATGCTGATCGCGATCTTCTCCAGCAGGAACAGCAGGGAGTTGTCGAATTTGTAGCCGGTGAGGACCATACCGGCCAGAACGGCGGTGACGGTACCGATCACCATATAGTTGAGATAATGACGGAGCTTCAGCTTTTTCAGCGTCATACCTTCTCCCTCCTTTTCTTACCGAGGAATCCGTTGGGCCTGACCAGCAGGATGACGATCAGGATGGAAAACTCGATGGCATCGGTGTAAGGAGCGATGGCGGTGATCTTGTAGGAGATGGATTCCACCATGCCCAGCAGGATGCCGCCCAGCATGGCGCCGGGGATGGAGCCGATGCCGCCGATGACCGCCGCCGTGAAGGCCTTGATACCGGGCATGGCGCCCAAAGTGCTGGAGACGCTGGGAGCCTTCAGCAGGTAGAACAGACCGGCCAGCGCCGCCAGAGCGGAGCCGATGGCGAAGGTGATCGTGATGATACCGTTGACATCGATGCCCATGAGCTGTGCCGCGCCCCGGTCCTCGGAGACGGCGATCATGGCCCGGCCCAGCCGGGTGTACTTGATGAAGAGGGTCAGGACCACCATGACCACCACAGTCACGGCGAGGGTCACGAGGGCCGAGATCTGGACCGTGGCACCCAACAGCTTGATGGTGCCGAAGTCATAGACCGTGACCATCTTGGGCGCGGAGCCGAAGATGATCTGGGCAAGGCTCTGGAGCAGGTAGCTCACACCGATGGCGGTGATCAGCACCGCCAGAGGGGAAGCGCCACGCAGGGGCTTGTAAGCGATCTTCTCGATGGTCACGCCCAGGATCACACAGGCCACCACCGCCACGGCGATGGCGATCAGGGGGTTGCCGGTGGCCATGGTCACGAAGATCACATAGCCGCCGATCATGATGATGTCACCGTGGGCGAAGTTGAGCATCTTGGCGATGCCGTAGACCATGGTGTAGCCAAGGGCGATCATGGCGTAGATGCCGCCCAAACTAAGGCCGTTGATCAGAGTTGATAAGATGATTTCCATATTTTTTACACCACCTATAATGAACGACTGCACATACCGATGCGAGACCGGTATGTGCAGTGGTCAGTCGGAAAAGGATCAGTTGGCTTCCTTGATGACGTACTGGATGGCGCTCTTATTGACGTAGCCGGTCTTCTCCCAGGTGATCTTGTCACCGGTGACACCGTTCTCGAAGGTGTAGCCACCCTCGAACTGGGCCTTCAGGATGTCGCACAGGTCGGAAGCGCTGATATCCACAGGGATCTCAGTGCCGGCATCGATGGCGGCCTTCATGGCACCGTACAGAGCGTAGACGCAGTCATAGGCGGAAGCGCCGAACTGGTTCAGGGTCTCCTTGCCATACTTGGAAACGTACTTGTCGATGAACTCCTTGGCCACGCCGCTGTCAGCCTTGGAATTGAAGTGGGACAGCATGGTGACGGACTGGGGGATGGTGGTGATGTCGAAGCCCTCGATGTTGTCGATGCCATCGAAGCCGTCGCAGCCGTAGTAGACAGCGTCAGCGGCGACGATGTCCTTGGCCTGGGTCATGAACAGAGAAGCGGGGGTGTAGTAAGTAGGCATGAAGATGAAGCCGCAGTCCTTCAGGGTGTCGATCTGGGTAGCGAAGTCAGTGGCGTTGGCATCGGTGAAGGAGGTCTCCACCACGGTGACGGAGCTGTCCAGATTGGCCTTGAACTGATCGTAGATGCCCTTGGAGTAGGCCTCGTCAGCCTTGTAGAAGGCGCCGATGGTCTGGCCGGAGAAGTTGGCGTTGACGAACTCCGCGGCGACCTTACCCTGATTGCCGTCAGCGAAGCACATCTGGTAACCGTTGGGATTGGTGGGGATGTCATCGCCGGAGGCGGAGGGAGTCAGGAAGAACACATTGTCGTCAGCGGACAGGTTCTTGAACTCCAGACCGGGAGCGGTGGTAACGGTGCCCAGGGACAGCTGCATGCCGCCCTCCAGCAGGGAAGAGTAGTTGGTGGAGATCTTGGTGGCATCGTGCATATCGTCGGTGGCCACCAGCTTGAACTTGATGCCGTTCAGGCCGCCGGCGGCGTTGATCTCGTCAACGGCGATCTGGGCGGAATTGACGACCGCCTGACCGTACATGGCGGCACCACCGGTCAGGGGACCGGAAACGCCGATGACGTACTCGGTGTTGTTGGCAGTGTAGCCCTTGCTGCCGGAAGCGCCGCAACCGGCGAACAGACCCAGGCACAGCACAGCGACCAGGGTCAGCGCGATCATTTTTGTGAATCTCATATTCGTTTCCTCCATGTTGTTTGATCGGATACCACATATAATAGCGTGTTTTTTCATAATGTCAAGAAGTAATTTTAATTTTTCAAGAAAATTTATCGGCGATTTTCCGCTCCGACCGGTGTATTCCGCACTTTTTGAATGGTATTATTGTGAACAATAATACATGGTTTTCCTGCGCTCGTCCCCGAAAACACGGGGATATCCCAACTTTTGACGTAGTTACACGGTGTGCAAATGTCCGTGTGTACGCTACATCTGGCAAGGGGCCATCGATTTCAGAGGTTGACGTTTCGGGGGAAATGTCGTAGAATGAGGGACCGGATACCACTATATCAAAAGAAAGAGATGACTTTGGTTTGTTCAGGAAAGAGTTTTTGGCCGGGGCACGGGCCGGCATGCCGGTGTGCGTGGGCTATTTTTCCGTCAGCTTCGGCTTCGGTGCCATGGCGCTGGCTCAGGGGCTGACGGTGTGGCAGGCGGTGCTGATCTCCGCCACCAACCTCACCAGTGCCGGTCAGTTCGCCGGGCTCACAGTGATCGCCGCCGGGGCATCGATCCTGGAGATGATCCTGACCCAGATCGTGATCAACAGCCGCTACGCCCTCATGGGTCTGGCGCTGGGCCAGCGGTTCGGTCCCGAGGTCGGTAACGGCAAGCGACTGGTGGCGGCGTTCTTCGACACGGATGAGGTCTTCGCCCTCGGTATGTCGAAGCCCGGCAGGCTCCCGGCCAGTTATTTCGTGGGCGCGGGCACCGTGGCGGCGATCGGCTGGATCGGTGGCACGGCCATGGGCGCGCTGGCAGGCTCTCTGCTCCCCCTTTCGGTCCGGGCGGCGCTGGGTACCATGTTATATGGTATGTTCATCGCCATCGTGGTGCCCCAGGCCCGGGAAGAGAAGCCCATGCTGGTATGTCTGGGGCTGGCGCTGGTGCTCAGCTGTCTGTTCACTTGGATGCCGGGACTGAAGGACATCTCCGCAGGCCTTGGGATCGTGATCTGTACGGTGCTGGCCGCCGCTGTGTGTGCGGTGCTGTTCCCGGTGCCCGACGAGGAGGTGCAGGCATGAGGATATATATCTACATCGCCGTGATGGCGGTGACCACCTATCTGGTCCGGGCATTGCCGCTCCTGTTCATGAAGCGGAAGATCCGCAGTCGGTTCCTGCGGTCGTTCCTGCACTATGTACCGGTGGCCTGTTTGACGGCCATGACCTTCCCGGCGATCCTGTCCTCCACGGAGCATATGGTGGCAGGTCTGGCGGGTGCCGTGGTCGGCGTGTTGCTGGCGTTGAAGAAGCAAAGCCTGATCGTGGTGGCGGTGGCCACCTGCGCCGCCGTGTTTTTGACGGAGTGGCTGGTATGAGATCGTATGAGGGAGTGTCGCGTCATCCTGCGACACTCCCTCATCCTTTATCGTTTCCGCTCCTCCATCCGTCCGGACTGGACCACCGGAGGTTTCGGGTCGGAGACCTCCCAAACCGGCGGCTTCTTCTCCTCCTGCTTCATCTTCGTCCCCTCCTTCACGTTTTGGTGCAAGCGACCCTGCGGTCACGGTGGGTCATCAGGTGTATCCATAGTCTGCATCCGTCCCCTGTTTTTGATACTTGACAAACCGTGGAAGCCGTGGTAATATCATTTACACATGAATAGTTGCTCATATGTAAATACTGTCGAAAGGAAGGCCCCCTATGAAGACCCATACTTATATATTGGAACACTTGGGCTGTGCCAACTGCGCCGCCAAAATGGAGCGGAAGATCCGTGCCCTGCCCCAAGTGACGGAAGCCACCATCACCTTCGCCACCCGGCAGCTCTCCCTCACCGCCCCGGATCCGGAGGCTCTGCTCCCCCAGATCCGGGCCATCGTCTCCTCCATCGAGCCTCAGGTCCGTGTGACCGTGCCCCACGAGGAGCACCACCACGACCACAGCCCCAAAGAGGGCATCCTGATCGGTGTGGGCGCGACACTCTTCGCCGTCGGGCTCCTGACGGACGGCTTCGGCCCGCTGTCCAAAGCCCTCTTTGTCCTGTCGTGGCTGGTCCTTGGACTGCCGGTGCTGAAGCAGGCCGCCACAGGACTGCTCCGTGGACAGCTTCTGGACGAAAACTTCCTCATGTCCATCGCCACGGTCGGTGCCTTCTGCATCGACCAGTTCCCGGAGGCCGTGGGCATCATGCTCTTCTACCGGGTGGGCGAGGCCTTTGAGCATCGGGCGGTGGAGCGCAGCCGCAAGCAGATCCGGGACGCGCTGGATCTGCGCCCGGAGACCGTACTGCTGGCAGACGGACGCCAGATCCCGGCGGAAGCCGCCCAGCCCGGAGACATCCTCCAGATCCGCCCCGGAGACCGGATCGGTCTGGATTGCGTGGTGCTCACCGGCGAGAGCCGGATCGACACCGCCCCCATCACCGGTGAGCCGGTACCGGTCCGGGTGATGCCGGGAGACAATGTCACCTCCGGCTGTATCAACGGCTCCGGTCACCTGACCGTCCGGGTGGAGAAGCCCCTGTCCCAGTCCCTTGTGACCAGGATCCTCCACAGCGTGGAAGAAGCCGCCGCCTCCAAACCGAAGCTGGACCGGTTCATCACCCGGTTCGCCCGGATCTATACGCCGGTGGTGGTGATCGCCGCCCTGATCACCGCGATCATCCCTTCCCTGATCACCGGTCAATGGAGCTACTGGATCCGCACCGCCCTGTCTTTTCTGGTCATGAGCTGTCCCTGCGCTCTGGTGCTCAGCGTACCGCTGGCCTTCTTTTCGGGCATCGGCGTGGCAGGCCGTCAGGGGATCCTGTTCAAAAGCGGCTCCGTGATCGAAGCCCTGTCCCAAACGAAAGCCGTGGTCATGGATAAGACCGGCACTCTGACGGAGGGCACCTTCGAGGTCCGTCAGGTGGTGGGCGATCAGCGGACCCTGACCCTTTGCGCCGCCTGTGAACAGGGCTCCACCCACCCCATCGCCGTGAGCATCGTGGCCGCCGCCGGAGATGCCCCCCTGCCCCGACCCACCGCGCTGGAGGAGATCCCCGGTCAGGGCATCCGGGCCACGCTGGAGGGCCGCAGGATCCTCTGCGGCAACCGCAAGCTCATGGAAGCCCACGGCATCCCCCTCCCGGAGGATGCGCAGGCGCAGGTCTACGTTGCCGAAGACGGCAAGTATCTGGGCCACCTGCTGATCGGCGACCGGCTGAAGCCCAACGCCACCGAAGCGGTTTCCCGGCTCCACGCCATGGGTCTGTCCACCGCCATCCTCACCGGTGACGACGAGACCCATGCCCGGACCGTGGCGCAAAACGCCGGTGTCCATCGGGTCCACGCCGGACTGCTGCCCCACGAGAAGCTGGACATCCTCCAACGGCTCCGACAGGACCTGGGACCCTGTCTGTTCGTGGGTGACGGCATCAACGATGCCCCGGTGCTGTCCGGTGCCGATGCCGGTGCCGCCATGGGCTCCGGTGCCGATGCCGCCATCGAAGCGGCGGATCTGGTGTACCTGACCTCAGACCCCAACGCCATCCCCCAGTCCCTGACCATCGCCCGTCGGACCCGTACCATCGCCCTGCAAAACGTGACCTTCGCTCTGGCGATCAAGGCTCTGGTCATGGTCCTTGGCCTGCTGGGCCACGCCTCCCTGTGGCTGGCAGTCTTCGCTGATTCCGGTGTCGCCATGCTCTGCGTCCTGAACTCCATCCGGATGCTCTATCAAAAACGCCCCTGACGAATGTATCACGCCCTACGTCCTATGCTGCAACGCATTTCGAAAAACGCTGTGGTCTGTAGGGGCGGGGGCAAAAATAGTTTTCGCCCTCCCGGTGGTAGCCGGGAGGGCGAGGTTTAGGTTTTCATCAGGCGATGGATGCGAAGTAAGCCTTGGCGTAGTAGCCATACACGGCGGTAGCCTGAGCGAAGGCCTGCTGGGCGTCGCCGTTGGCGGCGGCCTTGTCGGAGCAGTACTTACCCAGAGAATAGGGGATCACGCCGGTGGTGATCGTTTCGCCACCCGACTCGAAGACGCAGGACACATAGTAGGTATCGTCCATCTGCTTGGCGGCGATGCCTGCCACCTGACCCCACCACATACCGTTGGTATCGGTCATCTCCATGGAGCCCGTAGCGTTCTCCACGGTCAGCTTGTCCACGCTTGCCATGGTCTCCATATCCCAGTAGTAGAGGGTCATGCCATCGTCCACCGTGATCGCAGGAGCGCAGTAGAAGTTGATGGCGAAGGCACCGTCGAAGGACACGGAGGGATACAGGCTTCTGAAGTTGGAGTTCACACGGACGAAGTTGCCGGTCTTGCTGGTATCAGCCTTGACGATAGCATCCATCATGGTGGTGTCATAAGCACCGATCAGGGCCTGCCGCTCGGCGGTCAGGGCGAACTGCCCCAGCTTGATGAAGTTGTTGCCGTCGCTGGACACAGACACGGACAGGGAAGCAGGCACGCCCAGCTCAGCCCCCGCGAACAGGTGGACGTTGACGCCGGTGATCTGGTAGCGGCCGCACAGGTCCACGGTGACGGAGCCGGTACCGTCGGCGG
>JAFNXT010000076.1 GCA_017378975.1 Oscillospiraceae bacterium | reverse complement strand
GGCCACATCCAGCACATGGATGCCGCTATCGATCCCGGCATTGTCCAGGATGGTGGTGATCACCACCTCGTTGCGGACCATGTCATCGTCCCACCAAGGGGCACAGCGGTCGAAGAAGTCCGCGATCTTTCGTTTGTCCATGGCGACCTCCTCAGACAGTTCTGGGATACCGGGCCGCGATCACACGGGCACGGGTCAGAGCCATCACCAGCACCGGGATCAGCAGGAGCTGGACGGCGATGCCGGGGAGGGTCTCCACGAAGTAGCCGGAGAACCAAAGGGCGATGCCGTAGCCCTTGCCGGAGCCGAAGAGGAACAGGGCCTTGGCGATGCCCCCCACGATCCTGCCGAGGACCATAGCCACGGGCAGGGCGATGTACAGGTCCGGCAGGAGCTTTCCGGTGCGGATATAGCGCATACACAGACCGGTCACGAGACCGTAGACCATCAGCTCCGGGACCATGGACACCAGCCCGGTGACAGGGGGCATGCCGGAGGTCAGATGGGACAGCACCGGGCCCAATACACCGCAGACCGCGCCGTAGCCCCAGCCGCAGACCAGTCCGCACAGCAGGACCGGCAGATGCAGGGGAGAGAGCACACTACCCAGTCCCAGCGGATGGAGCGCCACCGGCAGGACACAGCACAGCGCGATGCAGACGGCACAAAGCACCATTTTTTTCACAACTGACATTTTTTCCATAGGGGACACTTCCTTCGTGTTTTATAAGGCCTATCATACCTGATGGAGCGGACCTGCGCAAGCCCCCGGGGGGGATGGTG
Source organism: Oscillospiraceae bacterium (assembly GCA_017378975.1). Lineage (GTDB taxonomy): Bacteria > Bacillota > Clostridia > Oscillospirales > Oscillospiraceae > Faecousia. The sequence continues at coordinate 2,383 of JAFNXT010000076.1, read as the reverse complement.
TTTCAGTGGGATGAGGGGATGTTAGTTTCTGGAGGATATATTCGTTAATGTGCTTAATTTTATGACCGGGTCATGAACAAGTTGACCAAAGATCTGTTTTGGGGCTTATTATCTGAGGGTTTCCCTTGACAAAACAGAGGAAAAGTATTACTCTTTATACGGAGCGTTCTGTAAACGTTTCACTATACTGAAATTGGAAACGTTTACAACCTATAACAGAACGGATGTTCGGTCTGGATCTGTTGTAGGGTGGGTATCCTTTCGGGGCGGCTTCGCATACGGAAGGTCACACCCGGCTCCGGTCACATTTCTATTTCTTATTTTTATATTTTGAAAAGGAGCAAGAATCATGCGCAGAAGCGGTATTTTGATGCACATCACCTCTCTGCCCGGTGCCTACGGTGTGGGTACCATGGGTCGCAGTGCCTACCAGTTCGTGGACTTCCTGAGAGAAGCCGGTCAGAGCTACTGGCAGATCCTGCCTCTGACTCCCACCGGCTACGGTGACTCCCCCTACCAGTCCTGCTCTACCTTCGCCGGTAACCACTACCTGATCGATCTGGACATCCTGATCGGCCAGGGCCTGCTGACCCCCGAGGATCTTCAGGGCATCGAGTGGAGCTGGTGCGACGAGAAGGTGGACTTCGGCCGTCAGTACAACAACCGTCTGAACGTCCTGCGGAAGGCTTATTCCCGGTTCTGGTTCGGTGAGGACTTCGACCGGTTCTGCAACGAGAACAGCTGGTGGCTGTCTGACTTCGCCCTGTTCATGGCCCTGAAGGGCAAGTTCGGTGGCGCTCCCTGGTATCAGTGGGAGGACAGCCTGAAGTTCCGTAACGGCGATGCCATGTGGAACGCCCGTCAGGAGCTGAAGGACGAGATCACCTTCTACTGCTTCGTGCAGTACATCTTCTACAAGCAGTGGAACGATCTGCGCAACTACGCCCACAACAACGGCGTGCAGATCATCGGTGACGTGCCGATCTATGTCCCCTACGATTCCGTGGAGGTCTGGTCCAGCCCCGAGTACTTCCAGCTCACCGAGGGCCTGGATCCTGTGGCTGTGGCCGGTTGTCCTCCGGATGCCTTCTCCGCCGACGGCCAGCTCTGGGGCAACCCCCTGTACCGCTGGGACGTGCTGGCGCAGGATGGCTACTCCTGGTGGCTCCGCCGTCTGGGTGCCGCCGGCAACCTGTATGACGTGATCCGTATGGACCACTTCCGTGGCTTCGAGGCCTACTGGTCCGTGCCCTTCCATGACACCACCGCCCGGAACGGCTGCTGGGTCAAGGGTCCCGGTATGGACTTCATGAACGCCGTGAAGAACGGTCTGCCCCATATCGCTTTCATCGCTGAGGATCTGGGCTTCCTGACCCAGGAGGTGCTGGACCTGCGTGACGCTTCCGGCTACCCCGGCATGAAGATCCTGGAGTTCGCTTTCGATTCCCGTGAGCCCTCCGAGTATCTGCCTCACACCTATCCCCAGAACAGTGTCTGCTACACCGGCACCCATGACAACATGACCATGCGCCAGTGGTTCGACACCGCCGCTCCCGATGCCATCGCCTACGCTTGCGAGTACATGAAGCTCGACGAGCAGGAGGGTCTGGTCTGGGGCGTGATCCGCACCGCCATGAGCTCCGTCTCCGACTGGGCCATCATCCAGATGCAGGATTATCTGGATCTGGGCGGCGATGCCCGTATGAACTTCCCCGGCAAGTGCGACGGCACCAACTGGATCTGGAGAGCCAAGGACGGCGTCATGACCAGTGAACTGGCACAGCGGATCCGTAAGCTGACTCAGCTGTACGGCCGTCTGGCTTGAATATAGATATAAAAACAAATACCTACCATCAAAGATAGGAGAACGAAAACAATGAAGCATGATTGTATGAACATCCTGAAGTGGACCGAGGCTCAGCTGAAGTACACTTACGACGTGTCCCTGCAGGAGGCCACTCCCCAGGAGCTGCATGAGGCTCTGGGCCAGGCGGTCATGATGGCCATCTCCGACAACTGGAGCCATGCCAAGAAGACCCGTATGCCCCAGCGCAAGGCTTACTACCTGTCTGCCGAGTATCTGATCGGCCGTCTGGTGTACTCCAACCTGTACAACCTGGGCATCCTGGACGAGATGAAGAGCCTCTTCGCCGAGCGTGGCGTGGATCTGGCTGTGCTGGAGGACATCGAGGATGCCGCTCTGGGCAACGGCGGTCTGGGCCGTCTGGCTGCCTGCTTCCTGGATTCCGCCGCTTCCATCAATGTGCCCCTGTCCGGCTATGGCCTGCGCTATAAGTTCGGCCTGTTCAAGCAAAGCTTCGATGACATCGGCAGCCAGAAAGAGAATGCCGATGACTGGTCCAAGTACGGTGATCCCTGGTCC
>JAFNXT010000075.1 GCA_017378975.1 Oscillospiraceae bacterium | reverse complement strand
GCCGGCACGCATCCGGGCGAACAGATCCAGGCTCTCCTCGATCGGGCGGTCACGGTAGGGAGAGATGGCGGGGGTGTTCAGATCGCCACGGTACTCCTTGAACTGCTCAGGGGTAAGCTCACAGACATAGGCCAGACCCTTGCGGATCAGCTCCACGGCGTACTCGTAGTCCTTCTCAAAATAGTCGGAGCCGTAATAGAACCGGTCGCCCCAGTCGAAGCCCAGCCAGTGGATATCCTCCTTGATGGCTTCCACGAACTCCACATCTTCCTTGGTGGGATTGGTGTCGTCCATGCGGAGGTTGCACAGACCGCCGAACTTTTCGGCAGTGCCGAAGTCGATGATCAGAGCTTTGCAGTGGCCGATGTGCAGGTAGCCGTTGGGCTCGGGCGGGAAACGGGTATGGACGGTCTGACCGGCATACCGGCCGCCTTCGGCGATGTCTTCTTCGATGAAGGCGTGGATGAAGTTTTTGCTTTCAGTGATCTCTGCCATATGAATTATCCTCTCTTGGATGAAATTATTATCAAGCTCGAATGGCTGGTCGGGCGTTAGAGCTCGGCTATCCACTCTTCCGGAACGCGTTTAGAGGTTCGCCAAGGGATGCCGAATCTCATGTCACGCATTTTGCAATAGCCACAGAAACTCGAAGGGCTTGCCAGCTTCGTCATGATCTCATCGTATGATCTGACGGTATTTAGATCGATATAGTCCTCTGGACCAACTTCATACTGTGTATGGAACGCTTGGTTCAGAATGTGGATGACTGACATCATTGGGCAGGTGAACAACTTACCGTCTCTGAGTGTGATGCAGTTATTGGAACGGTGACACAGGATGAAACTATCGGTGGCATCCTGGTCTTTTTTGCGTGATAAAGGGGTCATGTACATGGTCTTCTCAACATGCTCGTTGCTGCGTACATCGATCCCTCGGTGCTGGAGTTCGTGCAACACCTTGTCGTAATCGAAGTTGATCGGGTATCGGGTCACGCGGATCTGGACTCTTTCCTCCAGACATGTTGTGAAAAAATAGTCTGCCATTCTTGGGAGCAAAGTCCCGTTGGTCAAGATGCAAAGATCAGAGTTCGGGAAATATTTTCGCACGAGATGGATGAAATCGTTGATCTGAGGATGCAACAATGGTTCACCACCGAACAGATGGACGTATCTGCACTTCTCTCCTATCAGCTCATGAAGGAGCAGGAGGTCCCGTTCTGTTTCGTATAGGTCTGCGAACCATGGGGACGCAAGGGGAGAAAAATGGTCACAACCGATACAATTGAGATTACAGTGATCGACCAGGTGTAAAGAAAACTGTAACTGTTCCAAAGGGACAGTCTTTACGTCTTTTTGTTTATGGTATTGTCTTTGCAAAATCTTATCTCTGACATAACGGCGGATCGGTCGATTATTTTCGAATGGATATATACTTCTGTAAACCAATTCACGCAGTCGTGGTTTTAGGATGTGTTCCTTCATGAGACCATCTCCTCGATTTGCTCGGCGATGCTGCCGATCGACGAAGATCCGATGTATCGGATGGCGGATCGAAGCATATCGTGTTCATCAAAACTGTATTATATATCATCATTCGGTGTTAATCAACTCTAAATTCGCATTGTTTGGAATGGTGCTGTAGAAGCGGTTCACCAGGCTGATGTACCCAAGTGCTTTCATGTCTTCATAGCGAAACATGTAGGCTCCTTTGGTATGTTTCCCGGTGGCGAGGTATCGGATACAGTTTTGGGCGTAATGGTCGATCTGACGAAGGGAATCGGCGGTGGTGATGGTGGGGAAGTACCACCGTGCCCAAGTCAGGTCGTGATCCGGCGTGGTCTCGAACAGCTTCCGATTGAACACTTTGATAAATGCTCGGGCGGCGTGGATGCGCTCCTTTCCTTTACGGGCCTGCCAGCGGGCAAGGGAACGGGTCTTGCGACGCATTTTCCCCTTGAGCTTTTCTACTGAGGCGGGGGCGATATCGATGGTCCCGGCCTGCCATGAGAAACCGAGGAAGGTCCATTGGTCTCCCGGCGCAGTGCGGCTCTCTTTGGAGGGATTGATGGAAAGCCCCTTATCCTCAAGCATCTGACAGATATGGGCGATGTTTATCTCCAGTTCCGACTTCGTGGGGGAGAACAGGATGATATCGTCGGAATACCGGGCGTATATCCTTCCATACTCTACAAAGGGACGGTCCATATCTGCCAGATACAGGTTTGCCAGAAACGTGGAAAAAGGTGTGCCTGCCATGATCCCCTTTTCTTCCTGTATCAGTTTGGTCCCCTCATAGACGTTGGGATCTGTCAAGCGATCCTTCAGAAAGCGACATAGTGATGGGTCGTCACTCAGAGCATCCTCAAGGATGGGGAGGAGCTTTTTTACAGGGATAGAATTGAAATAGTTGCTGATATCGACCTTATAGCACCACATGGCTCCGATATTCGGTCGGCTGGCAAGATATCTGATCGCGTCTTTTGCACAGCATCCGGCCCGAAAAGAATAGAGTTGGGTGCAGAACAGGTGGTCGTATTTTCTCAACAACAGGAAGGTCAGAAGCTTCAGGACAGTGTTTTCATCTTTGGGGTATATATAGACGATCCGTTTTTTAGCACTATGCATCTTGCTGATCGTGTGGCGTCTTGGATGGGGGAAGGTATCGTTGCGGAGTATGCGTTCGACGATCGGTCGGTAGCGCTCCTGCTGGATGAACTCCGTCAGCTCTATTTCTTCACCGTGGGAAAGGTGGCCGCTTTCTGTCTTATACCTCAGGTAGCGAAGCCACTGTTCCTCGTCCAGCAGGCTTGTAAGGATATCCATATCATCACCTCAAATAGAAAAAAACAGAGGGAAAATGCCTTAAAGCACACAGGGTATCCCTGTGTGGATACCAGACCGTACACAGTCAGGCTACCTGCAAAGCCGTGATAAATGGCTGTGCTGGGTCCGCCGCAGGTGCGATGCGTTTCCCTCTGTTTTTTCTTGTTTAGGATGGCCCGGTCTTACAGGACCTGACCAAGGCGACCGATCACATAGTCGCGATCGTTACGGAACTGGCTGTAATAGCACTGGGCGGGGATGCCCTGCGCCTGACAACCATCGATCGTCACCGACAGGCGTTTCCGACCGTACAGATGCTTATCGCAGACGATCACGGCCAAAACGGGGTCGGACTCCTTGCATATGAGATAGGTCACAGGCACCGCATCAGCCCGACAGGTATCGAAACGGACGTTGCGACGAACACTGTACTGAGGGAATTCCGAGGAAAAGATCTGGGTGAAATAGGTGTCAGGATCCTTCGTGGCAGGGGCGGGGCAAGCGTCTGTGTCATTAACGTTCAGTTTTTCCTCGATCGCCTCAGCCACGGCCTTCTTTGCCATATCGAAGAGGTCCTTCTTCAGT
>JAFNXT010000074.1 GCA_017378975.1 Oscillospiraceae bacterium | reverse complement strand
AACCGTTTAAAATGGTTATGGTAAATCATGTGCTTAGCGTGATTTTGGCTATTGCCATCAAAGTGGCAGGCTACTATTTTGCAGAAGTGATTTTGTATGGAAACTGGATCACTCCGATGGGCTCTATCCCTGGAAATGTCCTTCAGGTAGGCGTTGCCGGTGTTGTGGCGTTTGTGTGTATAGAGCCGCTAAAAAAGATCATCAGATTGGGAGGAGCTGCGTAAGCGATGTATCAGATCATGACAGCAGGACCAACGCAGGTCAGAGAAAATGTAAGAATGGCAAGAAGCCTGGAGTGCACCGATCCGGATTTGGATACCTCAATTATGCATTATGCATTATGCATTTTGCATTGATATGAGCGCCCCCCTGTGCGAAAGCACAGGGGGGCGCTCATATCAGCATCCATCGCTGAGCATGATATCCAAAATGGTCTCGTCGGTCTGGCGCATGCCTTCCCGGGCGAGGCGGCCGATGTTGGTGACGGTCTTGTCTACGCCCTTGGTGACGATGCCGTCGCCGCCGTAGAATTGCTGGTGCTCCCGGTACATATCGTAGCCGAGGAGACCCGCGTCCACCGCCGCCGCGATCTTGGCGGCGCAGGAGGGCTTGGCACCGTCGCAGATGGTGCCGGAGAGGATGGCGATGGCGTTGACCACCGTGTGGGCGATGGCGTGGAGCCCTCCGCCGTAGAGGAAGGCGATGCCGGCACCGGCACCGCAACCGGCGCTGATCGCGCCGCAGTAGGCAGACAGCCGACCGATCCCCGTCTTCTGGTGGATCGTCACAAGGTCGCTGAGGGCCACGGCACGGAGCAGGTCCTCTTCGGAAAAGCCCTCGGCCTGGGCCACCACGGCCACAGGCACGCTGGCGGTGATGCCCTGATTGCCACTGCCGGAGAGGATGATCACCGGCATCTCACAGCCGCTCATACGGGCATCGGATCCGGCGGCGGCGTAAGCGCAGGCACGCTTCTCCAAAGAACTGCCCTGACGCTTGAGGATCACGGAGCCGATGTTGGCGCCCCAGTCGTTGCGGAGACCTTCCTCGGCGATCGCCATGTTGCACCGGATCTGGCGGCCCACACAGTCCCGGATGTCCTCCACATCCAGCTTCTCGGCGAACTCCACGATGGAGGCGATCGAGAGGATGGACCGGTCGGTCATATCCGCATCGGCGGAGCCGGTGACGGGCTTTTGGAGCAGGACTTCCCCGTCCTTTTCAAGATACACCAGATTGGTATGGTGGTCCACGATCCGGACTCTGGCGGTGTGGTCCCCGGCCCGGAGGGTCAGGTCGATGTCGAAGATCAGCCCGGAGTCCGCCGGCTGGATCTGCAGGTCCACCTGATCCAGATACCGGTGGAGCGCCTGCCGGGCCTCCTCCGACACCTGACTGATCACCTGCAGCTCCTTATCCGGGTCTCCTGCCACCACACCGGCGCAGACCGCCCCGGCGATGCCCCGGAGACCGCCGGTGTTGGGGACCACCACGCTCTTGACGTTCTTGATGATGTTACCGCTGACCCGGACGGAGATCTCCTCCGGCAGGGTCCCCAGAAGCGCGCGGCCCCTGGCTCCGGCGTAGGCCAACGCGATCGGCTCCGTACAGCCCATGGCGGGCCGAAGTTCCTCGGAAAGGATCGCCACATATTGACGGTAAAGCAGATCTCCACGTTCCATACCGGAGCCCCCTTGCAGTTTCTCCTGAGATATTAACACGGGGACCGGCGATTTGCAACGAATATGTGCGAAAAAAGATACGAGATCCAGGAAATAAGATACGAGATACGAGATATGAGATACGAGATATCCCCCATCGGGACATATCTCGTATCTCATATCTCGTATCTGATCGATGTTACCCTTTCGCTTCCTCGACGGTCAGCGTCACGGCGTATTGGTGGTTGTTGCGGAAGATCACGGCTTCGATCTGGTCGCCGACCTTGTGGCCGCTGAGGACCGTGGTCAGGTCTTCGGGGCCCGTGATCTGCCGGCCGTCCAGACTGATCAGAATGTCGCCCTCGGTCAGGCCCTTGCGCTGGGCATCGGAGCCGGAGACCACCTTGGTCAGGAACAGGCCCTCAGGGAGCCGGTAATAATACTGATAAAGCTGGGACACCTCTTCGCCCTGGATGCCGAGGTACGGCCGACCGGACACATAGCCCTGCGCGATCAGCTGGTCCACGATGGACTTCACGGTGACGCTGGGGATGGCGAAGCCCAGTCCCTCCACACCGGCGATGCTCATATTGTCGCCGATCTTCATGGTGTTGATGCCGATCACCTGCCCGAAGCAGTTGATCAGGGGACCGCCGGAGTTGCCGGAGTTCAGGGCGGCGTTGGTCTGGATCAGGGTCATGGTCCGGCCGCCGGTGGTGATGTCACGGTTGATCGCGGAGATGATGCCGTTGGTCATGGTGCCCCGCAGGCCCACGCCCAGAGGATCGCCGATGGCGCAGACCATGTCGCCCACCCGCAGGCCCTCGGAATCACCGAACACCGCAGGGACCAGACCCTCGGCCTCCACCCGGAGGACGGCCAGATCCGAGGCCTTGTCCTTACCCACGAGGGTGGCCTGGAGCTTCCGGTCGTCGCTGAGCAGGACCTGGATCTGCTTGGCTTCCTCCACCACATGGTGGTTGGTGACGATGTAGCCCCGGTCCGAGATCACCACACCGGTGCCGGTGGAGGACTGGGTGGTGATCGACACCACGCTGTCGATGCACTGGCTGTAGATCGCCTGCAGGGACAGGCCACCCTCCTGGGGCACGTTCTCCACATAGTTGGGCTGGCCCTCCAGCGTGATGGTGCTGTCTTTGGAAAGGGGCTCGGTGGCGGCGGTGGTCTCAGTGGGCCCCTCGATCGCCTGCATATGCTCCGGGATCTGGAGGGATACCGCCATATCATTGTCCGGGGTCTGGCTGAGCTGGGAGAAAAGCTTCACGTTCATGACGCCAAGGATCGCGATCACGCCCATCAGCAGTACCACGGCCACCAGCAAAAAGCCCACCAGCGGATGCCGCTTCCTGGGCAGCTCCACAGAGCCGGTACGGTAAGATCCCTGATCCCAGGGGTCGAAATAATCAGGAGTACGATTTTCGTTGTTCATAAAACACCCATTCATTAATGCAAAATGCATAATGCAGAATGCAGAATTATGGTATCCGCTTCGCGGATGATTTTAATTTGTCCGCGGAGCGGACACCTCAATTATGCATCATGCATTATGCATTCTGCATGATAAGATGCAAAATGAAATTTTGCATCTTATCCCACGATCGGCATGGTGAAGGAGAACTCGGTCTTGCCGTCACGGCTGGTGACGGAGATGTTCTCGCCGTGGCTGCAGACGATCGTTTTGACGATGTACAGCCCCAAGCCCCAGCCGTCCCGGTTCTGGGACCGGCTCTTGTCGATCTTGTGGAACCGGTCGAAGACCAGAGGCAGCTCCTCCGGCGGGATCGTGTCGCCATCGTTGGAGATGGAGACTACGGCTTTGTTGCCGCCCTCCCGGATCGTCAGGCCGATGGTGCCCCCGGGGGGACAGAATTTCACGGCGTTGTCCAGCAGGTTGTAGACCACCTGCGTCACATAGTCCTGATTGGCGAAGGTATACACCGGATGCTCCGGCATCTCCACCTCCACCTCCACGCCCTTTTGCAGGATCTTCCGCTCGAAGGTGATCAGCACCTGTCCGGCGGTCTCTTCCAGATCGAAGCGGCTCTTCTTTTCATCAGGGATGCCGCTCTCGGTCTGGAGCTGGGAGATGTCCAGCATGCTCCGGACCAGTCGGCTCAGCCGCTTGGTCTCGTCGGAGACGATCTGCAGATACTGGCGGCTCTTCTGGGGCGGGATCGTGCCGTCCAGCACGCCGTCGATGTAGCCGCCGATGGTGGTCATGGGGGTCTTCAGCTCGTGGGACACGTTGGCCACGAACTCCTGCCGCTGATATTCGCTCTTTTGCAGAGAGGACGCCATATTGTTGAAGGCCAGACCCAGCTCCTCGATCTCCGAGGGCCAGCTTGGCTTCAGCTCCACCCGGGCTTCCAGATCCCCGTGGCCGAAGGAACGGGCTTTCTTCGCCATCTGGTCCAGCGGCGCGATCTGTAGCTTGACGAACCAGCCGATCAGGAGCACCGACAGGCCCGTGACCAGCAGGGTCAGGAACGAGAAGATCTCGGTCATCTTGTGCAGTACCGTTTCCGTGGCCGCCAAAGGCTGGGACACGATCACGATGCCCAGCTCCGTCCCTTCGCCGGAGCGGATCGGAGTGGCGCAGACATAACGGGCATCGGGGTACAGGCCGGAGATCACGCCGGTGCTCTGCACCAGACCCTGCTCCAGCACCAGCTTCAGATAGCTCGGTGCCACCTGGAGCCCCTGATGGGCACAGGTCAGAGGGTCCTCGGAGCAAAGGACGATGATCCCCTGCTCGTCGCAGATCACGGAGTCCGAGCCGGAGACCTGACTGGCGATGTCCAGATTGATCAGGAAGTCCATATTGGACATGGAGCCGTCCACGTTATAGGCCGCCGCCAGATCCGAGATCACGGTGGCATCGTTTTCCAGACGGTCGAAGGCGGTGTCATCCAGATAGTCCTCCAGCATGGTATGCAGGAAGAACCCCACCGCCATCAGCGCCAGCAACAGGACCACCGAGGCCGTAAAGAAGGTACGGCTGTACGTGGTCCGCATCCTTACACCACCTCGAACTTATAACGCAAACTGCGAACATTAACATACATCATTAGCATTATTTAACCTCATTTAACCTTATTTTCTTCACTATGCTACCGTATTTGACCGCAACTGCCGCCACAAGATATTTTTTTATGTCAGTAGTGCGGTAGTTTTTAGCAAAGTGAAGTTTTTGCTTTGCAAAAGTGAAGTTGGCAATGCCAGTGAAGTTTGGCTTGCGCCAAGTGAGGTTAAGTTTGCCGATCACACTTCGCCGCAGGCGAAACTTCACTGCGTAGCAACTTCACTGCGTGGCAACTTCACTTGCCAAAGGCAAACTTAGTTAAATTCGAAGTTTATAAAACTTCGAATTTATAGCCAACGCCCCAGACGGTCTTCAGGCACCAGCTCTCAGACACGCCCTCCAGCTTCTCACGCAGACGCTTCACATGGACGTCCACGGTGCGGCTGTCGCCGAAGTAATCGAAGCCCCAGACCTCGTCCAGAAGCTGGTTCCGGGTGTAGCTGAGGCCAGGCGTATGCCGCTGATGGCAAAGGCGAAGGTACCGATAAAGTCCAGTATCTCCATGAAGCTGGGTAGTCCCATAGTGATTGTCTGTTGTAGGGTTTATCTGTTTCTTT
>JAFNXT010000073.1 GCA_017378975.1 Oscillospiraceae bacterium | reverse complement strand
TAGACCTTGAAGTACAGGGTATCGCCCATGTTGGCGGCAGGGATGCCCTCGGACTTGGCAAGGTACACAACGCCATTGGTGACGTAGCCGGGCACCAGAGCCACAGCGTCAGCGATGGTGGCGTTCTGGTCCATCTTCGGCAGGACCATCAGACCCATCTCAACAACGGAAGTGGTGTCCTTCACAGAGAAGTACACGTTGTAGATGATCTCGTCCTCGAAGGACAGGGTGGGATAGTTCAGCACCAGACCGGGGTCCTTCACCGCATCAGGATCTGCCTGACCGCAACCGGTGCAGGTACCACCCACATAGCTGTGGCCGGTGGCAGGGATCGTTTCGGAATAGGTGTGACCGCAAACACCGCAGGTATAAGTCACCATGCCTTCCGCATCGCAGGAAGGTGCTTTCCTGCTGCTATCATACTGATGTTCCACCGTCTGATAACAGACCGGACACTGACCGCTAACATCATGCTCCCGATGCTCACACTCTTCTGCCACATAGCTCAAAGTATAGGTATCGTTGCCGTTATGGACCAGATAGAAGGTGATCAGCTTCCCACCGGGCACGAACAATTTCTCAGAGGCACCGGTCTTGGTGTTGTACAGGGTACCGGCGGTCACTTCTTCGCCCGCGTAGGTCTTGGTCATGTACCAGTCCAGATCGTCGGACTTCACAGCAACGTAGCTGTCCTGACGGAACACAGCCGACAGGGTGCCATTTTCGAACTTGTAGATGCCAAGATCCTCAAAGTCACTCTCACAGGCGTAGTCCCGCCCATCGATCCAGCCGAAGAGGTAGTAGTCCTTCCGGGGATACGCGGCACCACAGAGATCACAGACACTGCTCTTCCAGTTATGATCACAATGCAGACCACAGATCGCGCACTCCTCCCCTGCCCACTGGTGGTCACAGACCAGACCACAAACGGCGCAGTTGCCGGACACGAAGTCATGCCCCGCCACGGAAGTCCGGTCGCCCACATAGCTGTGACCGCAGACCGTACAGGTGTAGGTGGTGAAGCCCGCCGTCGTACAGGTGGGTGCCGTGATCAGGCCCTCATAGCTGTGGTCCACCTGACCGCCGCAAACAGCGCATGCGCCGTTCCGGTCATGGCTCCCATGTTCACAGGGCTCGCCGCACAGGGCACAGATGCCACCGGTGAAGTCATGGTCGCCCAGCACACCGATCGCATAGCGGTACAGCGTCCGGGTCTCCACCTTCCGGGAGTCTGTGGCCTCCACAGGGGTATCGCTCCAGTCGGACCATGCGCCCCAGCGCTCATAAGTGAACTGTTTGTCGTAGGTGGTATATTTCTGCGCCTTCACCGTGGTGGGCCACCACCACTCGGTATTGGAGCAGATATCGCTCTTGGGGAACTTGTAACTTCCATCAGAGGCATCATAGTCGGTCAAAGAACCGGGAGCTGTGGTGCTGTAGAAGGCGTGGAAGGTGTTGTAACCTCCCCCCTTGGACTGGACGGAGTAATAGGAGTTGGAATAACACCAATGGTGGTACAGATAACCCACCGTAGTATCAGAATCGATCACAATCTTTTGGCTGTCGGTTTCAGAAGCCGTGACTTTGGAGGACTTCTTGTTGTATTGGGTGTACAGACTTGCGGAGGTATCGAAACCGGTGGTCCAGCTGTCCACATAATGGACGGTACCGGAGCCGGATCTGACCCACTGGGAGCCTACCTGCGTATGACCGGCCAGGCTGGAGTCGAAGGAGGTGGTAGTCTCCTTGTCGGCGTAGCGGTACTGGGTCTTGGTATCCGAGGCTTCCACACCCTCAGGCAGGACCTCCACCCAATCGCTCTGAAGACTGTTATCATAGACCTTGTAGCTGTCACCGCAAACGGAACAGATATGCTCCGTATGCGCATAGTCCAGACAGGTGGCATCCCGGCCATAAGCCTCATAGCTGTGTCCCATCGCAGGGATCATCTCCGTCTGCGCCTCATCGCACAGCAGACAGGTCCGGGTGCGATAACCAGCGACCGTGCAGGTGGCCTCCAGCACATCCCACTGGCTGTACTCATGCTGACATGTGGTCACCTGCAGGTATTCCAGCTCACAGCCACCGATGGTGAATCTGGCAGTACCCAGATAAGAGAACCGGAGATCCTTGCCCACGACCCAGTCGGACTTGCCGGAGCTGGTGGAGGTGCCGCCATCGTAGTAATTGTCCAGCGGACCAACCAGAGCATCATCCACATACAGGTAGATCATGTTCGAACCGTCGGCATCCACCTTGTTGACCAGCTCATACTTGTGATATGCAGAGCCGTCGATCCCATAGTCACCGGGACGGATGCCGTAGTTGCTGTGGGCCGTGCCGTCCCAGACACCGAAGGCGATGATCTCGCTGGCCTGACGGCGATACAGATAGGGCGCGTCCAGCCCCTTATAGTTGGAACTGGTGGCCATGAGCATGGCACCGTTGCTGTCACCGATCCAGTCACCGGAGGAAGCCCATGAGATCTTCCATGCCTTGTCATGCATCAGCACCACGGGCTCATAAAGCTTCCAATGGGCGGAGTTGACCGTACCGCCGGAGACAGAACCGCTGAGCAAAGTCAGAGCATTCTCCCGATAGCCGTCGCCATCGTCCACGGAAGCGAAGCTGTTGCCGGCGGCATCCATCTCCCACCGCATATCCCCCATCTCAGACTGCGGAGCCTTAGATCCGTTCTCCCACACCTTGATATACTCGATGGTGCAGTACCGCAGAGGGAAGCCCGTAGCGCCGATGTGACCGAAGACGAAGTCCTTCTTGCTGATATCCACGCTGCTGGCGCTGGCATGGGTGGCGCTGGAACCGATCAGCTTCACCTGATCCATGGTCCCGCAATCCACACCATCACAGTACAGCCTCAGCTGATTGCCGGAGGCGGAAGGCTCGTTGACGAACCGATAGGTATGGATCTCCTGCCGGATACCGGCACCGGCTCCGGAACCGAGCTTATCAGCGATGGTGGTCCAGGCGATACCGGAGTTGTTGTAGCCCTCATCCGTGCGGTAACCGAACAGGACATTGGACTGGTTGATATGGACATAGAGGTTCCCCACAGTGGTGGGATCATCCGTTGCGCTGAAGAGCATGATGCCACCGGCGAAGGTATCACCACCGCCCTTGAACTCCAGCTCCCAAGGCTTGTCCGCCTGCAGGACCACAGACTCTGCCATGGAGTACTTGACATCCGTCATGACACCGGCGGACGTACAGGAACCGGACCCCATCGTCTGGTCCATGAAGCTGAACTCCCGGTCCACCTGACTGACCAGGCCCTTGCTTCCCGCCTTCCAGTAATAGTTGTCGTTTTTGTCAGCCACAGCTCTGATGTGGATGGGGCCCTTCACTTCAGGGATGTAGACGCTCTCACCGCTGGAGCCCAGACCCGGGATCTGCATCGCCTGTCCGGTGACAGCATCGGTCATGGTCACCTCCAGCCGGATGTCCTGATAGCTCTCATAGGGCAGGAAGTCCAGCTTCAGGGGCTTCCCTTCCACGGCCCGGCCCACCCGACCGGTCTTGACGAAAGCCCCGTCCAGATCATAGGTCACCGCATAGTTGTCCAGGCCATCCGTACGCTTCTGGCTGTGCTCCAGCATCTCAGAGATCAGACAGCTGGTGATCCAGTCCATGCCCTCCACACTGGGATGGACATTATTGCAGTAGTAAAAATCCTTGACGGTATCATTGGTGTTCAGACCGCAGTCATTATCCAGATCCACCAGATAGATCTTCCTGCCCTGACCGGCGTAGTGGTCCACGATATACTTCACACCGGCATTGAAATTATCAAGGGCGTTCTGTCTACCGGAAGGCATGGCAGCCAGACAGATCGTAGGGATCATGCAATATATCTCGGCATTGGGATACTTGGCCAGCATCCGGCTGATCATGATGTAGTATGCCTGCACGGATGTCGTGGGCATAGCATACTTGTCCACACTGGTGAACAGAGCGCCGCGCTCACCGGCACTATCCACATCAGACTTGGAGCCCACCGAGGTGGAAGAATAGTTGGCCACATCATTGGTGCCCAGATATACCGCGATCACATCAGGAGCGGTGGATCCCTTGTGCAGGTTCACAGACCGATCCTTATAAGCGGCGGCACCGTATTCTGTGGTATTGCTCTGCGCGGCGTCCTTCAGAACATAGCTGCCGGACCATGCATTGTTGACCAGCAGGTCCATACCGAGGGTATCGACCACCTGCTGCCACCAAGTATCCGCTCGCTTCACATCGGAAAACTCCGCATAGTCACCGTGGGAGGTGTTGCCATAGTATGTACCAAAGGTGGCCTCAGAGGTGACAAGATACAGCGGATTATAGGTCGAGCTGTTGCTCACACCGTAGTAGGTGGAGATACTGTCACCGATCACCGAGAGCTTCTTCCCCTTGAAGCCTCCATTGGTGTCGAAATTGTCCAGCTTCGCCGCGAATACTCCCAACGGCAAGCAGGAGAGCACCATGGCAAAACACAGGACCACAGCCATGCCCCTTCTGAAGGAACGGTTTTTCTTCATGATCGTAGCTCCTCTCATTGAGATCAGGTCAAATCACAGGGAAACACGCTTGTATGATATGATTTATTATACGTTCGATCCGGATAAGGGTCAAGGTGACAATACTTACGAAAATCCGTCGACAAAATCAGATACCTGCCCAAAATGCAAAAAGGAGCCGCCCCACCGAAGTGGGACGGCTCTTTCGTTCAAATCGCTATGTAGAAGCAGTTACCTGAGATCAGGCGACCTTCTTCTTGTTCAGGACCACGACGCAAGCCACGGAGACCAGAGCGACCAGAGCCAGGATGATGACGCTGGAGTCAGCAGTCTGGGGGATCTCCTCCTCGCCCAGGGCGGGGATGGTCAGGTTCTTGCGGTTGGTCAGCTGGGTGCCGGCCTCGTCAGCGTAGACAGCCTCGCACTCCTCGCAGTACCAGTACTCGGCGCAGCCGGCCTTGTCCTTGGTAGCGGGAACAGCAGCAACGTGCTTCAGCTCGCAGTCGGGAGCGATGGCCAGGTTCTTACGGTTGGTCAGCTGGGTGCCAGCCTCGTCAGCGAAGAC
>JAFNXT010000072.1 GCA_017378975.1 Oscillospiraceae bacterium | reverse complement strand
ACTTGACCATTATTTCCCCACCAGCACTCTTGTTACCGGTTATGATATTATTTTCTTCTGGGTTGCCAGAATGATTTTCTCCGGTTGTGAGCATACCGGAAAGTCTCCTTTCCACACTGTCTTGATCCATGGTCTGGTTCGTGACAATCAGGGCCGCAAGATGTCCAAGAGTCTGGGCAACGGCATCGATCCTCTGGAGATGATCGAGAAGTTCGGTTGTGATGCTCTGCGTATGAACATGGTCACCGGCAACAGCCCCGGAAATGATATGCGTTTCTATGTGGAGCGTTGCGAGGCCATGCGTAACTTCGCCAATAAACTGTGGAACGCCAGCCGTTATGTGATGATGAATCTGGGCGAGGACGCAAAGAACCAGCTCCCCAATCTTTCCAAGCTGGAGATCGCTGATAAGTGGGTCCTGTCCAAGCTGAACACGCTGATCGCTGAAGTCACTGAGAATCTGGAGAAGTATGAGCTGGGTGTTGCGGTCCAGAAGGTCTATGATTTCATCTGGGATACCTATTGTGACTGGTATATCGAGCTGACCAAGGCCCGTCTGTACTCTGAGGATGAGAGCCGCAAGCAGACCGCCATGTCTGTTCTGGTGTATGTCCTGGATCAGGTCCTGCGTCTCCTGCATCCTTTCATGCCCTTCATCACCGAGCAGATCTGGCAGTCCATCCCCCATGAGGGTGATGCTCTGATCGTTGCCCAGTGGCCGCAGTATCGTGAGGAACTGGCCTTCAAGGCGCAGGAGGACATGATGGAGTCTGTCATGGAGTGCATCCGTGCCATCCGTGCCCGCCGTACCGAGATGAACGTGCCTCCCAGCAAAAAGGCCGCCCTGTATATCCTGACCTCCAAGAAGGACATCTTCGCTGAAGGCGAAGGCTTCCTCCAGCGTTTGGCTTATGCCGACGAGGTGAGCATGCTGGACTCCGAGCCTGCGGAATTGGACGGCATGGTCACCATCACCACCGCCGATGCCAAGCTGTATATCCCCATGGGCCAGCTGGTGGACGTATCCAAGGAGCTGGACCGTATCTCCAAGGAGCTGGAGAACGCCCGGAAGTTCCTGAAGTCTCTGGAAAGCAAGCTGTCCAACGAGAAGTTTGTTTCCCGTGCCCCTGAAGCCGTGGTCAATGCGGAACGTGAGAAGGCCGCCAAGACCGCAGAGCTGATCGCTCAGCTTGAGCAGAGCGAGGCCGCCCTCAAAAAGCTGTGATACGTAAGACCGGCATGGACGGATCCATGCCGGTCTTTTGCGATTGACAAAGCCTTTCGGCGATGCTATAGTGAGAAAAAATGAAGGGATGTGATGATATGAGCTACAATATGTCTACCACCGCGGTAAAGCCTTGGAGCCTGCAGGGGCTTGTATCGTCATACCCATTTTGACTAGTGACGATCGTACAAGCCCAACCATGGGCTTGTATTTTTGGGGGGAGGATAAACATATGGAACTATTCAACGCGCTGGATGCGTTCTATTCCGGCTATGACGAAGACCACCGCCTGTCTTCAAAACATGGTCAGGTCGAATTCCTGACGACCATGCGGTACATCGAAAAGTATCTCCGGCCCGGTATGCTGATCCTTGAGATCGGTGCGGCCACCGGACGTTATAGCCATCATCTCGCCCGTAAGGGCTATCAGGTGGATGCCGTAGAGCTTTTGGAACACAACATCAAGATCTTTCAGGAAAATACGCGTCCTGAAGAAAAGGTGACGATCACCCAGTCGGACGCCCGGGACCTTCGAAAATTCGAAAATAACACCTACGACATCACCCTGTTGCTCGGCCCGATGTATCATTTGATGACTGTGGAAGATCAAACACAGGCGCTTAAAGAGGCGCTCCGAGTGACGAGACCCGGAGGTATCCTGTTCGCGGCATACTGCGGGAACGAAGCTACCATGGTGCAATTCTGCTTCCAGCGAGGGATGTTACGCGAGGAAAAGTACCAAAAATTGGTCGATCCTGTTACTTTCAAAGCCATGTCGGATCCATCGGAACTGTTCCAGCTCTACCGTAAAGAAGATATCGATGCGCTGATGAAGCCCCTGGATGCCCAACGGCTCCACTACGTCGGAACGGATATGGCTACGAACTATATGCGTGAAGCAGTTGATCAAATGGACGAAGAACTGTACCAGCTTTACCTTCGCTATCACTTCTCCATTTGTGAACGAGAGGACCTTGTGGGAGCCTCCCATCACATTCTTGATATTTCCAGAAAGGGTGACCAGCCATGCTGACACATACCGGAACAAAAACCATCGACACAGAGCGTCTGAGGCTACGCCGCTTCCGCAGGGAGGATGCGCAGGCCATGTTCGATAATTGGGCCAGCGATGACGAAGTGACCCGATTCCTTTCCTGGCCAACGCATACCGACGTATCGATCTCTCAGTTTGTGATCGATGATTGGGTCAACAGCTATCAAAAGGATGAGACCTATCTCTGGGCGATCACCTTTCGGGATAAGGATATCCCCATCGGAAGCATCAGCGTCGTGAGCCACAACGACAGGGTAGGGAAGATGGAGATCGGTTATTGCATCGGTAAAGCCTGGTGGCACCAGGGGATCATGACAGAGGCTCTTGGGGGCGTCATGAACTTCCTTTTCAATGAAGTCGGAGCCAACAGGCTCGAAGCGTCGCATGATGCCAATAATCCCAATTCCGGAGCCGTCATGTCCAAATGCGGGATGCTTTTTGAAGGTACCCTGCGTCGGTCTGGTTGCAACAACCAAGGTATCTGCGATGTATGTTGGTACGCCGCGATCCGGAACTGATAAAGGTAACAGGCCCTGAGCTTACGCTCGGGGCCTGTTGTTCTTATAGAAGGATGCTTTGAAGCTTATCTACGAAATCATCAAAGGAAAGAGAGCTGGCTCCTTTTTTGATGATGATCTCCAAGCTGACCCGATCATCCTTACGGCACTTGCCGAACAAAGGACAACTCTCATTGCAGGAGCCATCACAGTGAAGCGTCGCCCATTCCAGAGGATCCTTCCCGTTATCGATGGCATCGAAAAGGGGAGCGGTGACCGTATCATCATGGAATGCCGAAAGGATCCTGCGGATCTCGTTCTGGTCTTCGTTCCTTTGCCGCAGCTCCAGATACCGTTTCAGTACGATCAGCCGTGCGTTCTCTTCTGCGTTCTCGCCGGGGATCATCTGTTCGACACAGCGAAGCGCATCCTGAAGTCGGCCTAAGGAATAATATACAGAACCAAGCGTAGCGTTCATCAGCCATGTCTGTCGGGATACCGAGATATCGGCGGTAAGGAGCGCCATGTTCAGGAACCGATAAGAGTCTGCCATCGGGGTGAACTGTGCCATCTGATTCAGATGCATCAAAAAGCCCAGTTTATCGCCCATACCGGCACGGGCCGGATACCGGAGCGTATGGATCGCGGGACGGCTGTAGCGGAACCCATCGGTCATACTGGACAGACGGTTCACAAAGATCTCACTGTAGCCCGGGATCACCACCTGACAGGTGGGGAACCCCAAGGTAGAACTGTCATAGACCAGGATCTCATATCCCTGCGCTTTGAAGTGATCGATACACTCCTTCAGAAGTTCCAGATTCGTCCCACCCTTGAAGAAACTGTCCGGGTCATACTCATAAGCAGGGCGGCCGAAAAAGAAATTAGCAGACTTGGGGCTGGACCCCTTGAAAAAGTCACCGGACAAATGATCCAGAGGTTTGATCGTACGGTGATCCCAGACGATCTTCTCGAATTCCGCGATCGTATCCAAATCACGCCCTTGGAAGCTTTCAGTCAACGCCCGTTGCAGAGCGATCTCAAAAACAGGATACGCACCGAAATTCGTATGATACTTGCCAGTCTTCTCATGAACGAAGACAGCGCACACCACGGGAAATCCTTTCCCGAGAGAGCAATCCTTGATCGTGACCCGGTATCCTTTGCTCCTGACGTACTGGATGATGCCATAAGCCGCCGTACAGGACCGGAGGACCTCCTCCGGGACCTCCGGAGCGGCGATGTCGTGGAAACTGATATAGCTCTGATTATATCGCTCCACCAATTCGCTGATCGCCTGTACGATGGCTTCTTCCATCGTATTACCGGCGGCACATCCGTTGCTCCCATAGACCCTCATGCGGATCTTATTCGGAAACACGGTCTTGACGCCCTTGGTCAACTCATAGCAAGGGACACAGGAGACCATCCCATTCTCTTCCGTGAAGCCCTGTACCAGTGCCTGTGGCGATAGTGCATTTCCCATGATCTTGCCATAACGTTCTGACAGACGCTGATATCGAGGAAGATCATCCAGTAAGCTCTGACCGGAAACGAAAACGGTATTGCTATCCTCCAGAGAAGTCGTACCGTCCTTCTGAAGACTGCTTGCGCCGGTGAAGCCGAGTTGGAGCCGTTCCATCAATTCACCATAAGCGCTGGCCAAGGCGAATTCCCGGGTCATACCTTTTCCGTTCACGCTGAAGGAAGCGTTCCGGATCTTGACACTGAGGGCGAAGCAATAAGGGACCGTGGTCTCATGCCACACTTCATCAGTTTCGATCTCATGGTCCGCAAGGATCTT
>JAFNXT010000071.1 GCA_017378975.1 Oscillospiraceae bacterium | reverse complement strand
CTTCCTTCAGCGTGGACAGATCGAAGCTCAGATCCGCCACCCGGAAGGCCGGCAGACCCGACTGGCGGCTGCCGAAGAAATCGCCGGGACCACGGCTTTTCAGATCCTCTTCCGCGATCTTGAAGCCGTCGGTGGTCCGGCACAGGGCCTTCAGCCGTGCCACGGTGTCGGTGTTCTTATTGTGGGTGGTGAGGATGCAGAAGCTTTTGGCACTGCCCCGGCCTACCCGGCCCCGGAGCTGATGGAGCTGGGACAGACCGAACCGGTCCGCGTCCTCGATCACCATCAGCGTGGCGTTGGGCACGTCCACGCCCACCTCGATCACCGTGGTGGCAACAAGGATGTCCCCTTCCCCGGCGGCGAAGGCGGTCATGACCGCTTCCTTCTCCGCCCCCTTCATCTGCCCATGGAGGAGCAGGACACGCAGATCCGGGAACACCGTCTGCTGGAGGGTCTGGGCCCAGACTTCTGCGGACTTGACCCCCAGCTCCTCGTTCTCCTCTACGGCGGGACAAACCACGAAGCACTGATGGCCTTCCGCCACCTGCTTCCGGAGGAAAGCATTGATCCGGGCCCGATAGCTCTCCCCTACGAGGAAGGTATCCACCGCCTGCCGCCCGGGGGGCAGTTCGTCCAGAATGGAGATGCCCAGATCTCCGTACATGATCAGCGCCAGGGTCCGGGGGATCGGGGTGGCGGACATCACCAGCACATGGGGATCGGTGCCCTTGGCGGAGAGCTTGGCCCGCTGGGCCACGCCGAAGC
The DNA here is from genome assembly GCA_017378975.1 of Oscillospiraceae bacterium. Classification (GTDB taxonomy): domain Bacteria; phylum Bacillota; class Clostridia; order Oscillospirales; family Oscillospiraceae; genus Faecousia. Next base: position 1,723 of record JAFNXT010000071.1, on the reverse strand, counting down.
GGTGCTGTTCGTCCGCGATCACCATGCCCAGATCCGCAAAGACGGTGGTCCCAGTGAGGAGCGCATGGGTCCCAACCACCAGATCCACTTCACCATTGGCGATCCGCTCCCGGACCTGACGTTTCTGCCGTTCCTTCAAAGAGCCGGTCAAAAGCTCCACCCGGAGCCCCAGAGGGGCGAAGAGCCGGGACAAAGACTGATGGTGCTGTTCCGCCAGGATCTCCGTGGGGGCCATGAGGGCCGCCTGCTGGCCGTTTTTCGCCGCAAGGTACGCGGCGGCCGCCGCCACCATGGTCTTACCGCTGCCCACATCGCCCTGCACCAGCCGGTTCATGGGAGTGCCTTTGCCAACATCTGCCCGGATCTCATGGATCGCCCGGCGCTGGGCTCCGGTGAGAGCGAAGGGCAACGCCCCGTAAAAGGGCCCCAGATCCGTATCCCCGTAGGGACGGGTCTGCTTCCCGGCCCGGGAGGCACGCATGAGGCTCAGGCCTGCGGAGAACACGAAGAACTCCTCGAAGACCAGCCGCTTCTTGGCCAGCTCCGCCTCCTTCTGAGAGGAAGGCCCATGGATCGCAAAATAAGCCCTCTCCGCCGGCAGGATGCCGTAGGTCTGCCGCACCTGCTCCGGTATGATCTCCTCCGGTGGGTCACAGACGCTGAGGGCCTGCCCCACCAGCCGTTGCATGATGGTATTGCTGACTCCGGCAGTGAGCGGATACACCGGCAGGATCCGTCGGGTGGTCACCGGCGGCTGATCCGCAGACTCGAAGACCGGGTTGGTCATATTATAGCCGACAAAGTCGCCGGACACCGCTCCATAGAAGATGTACTCTTTCCCGTATTGCAGGTTCTCGGCGGCGTAGCGGTTATTGAAGAAGGTCAGGCTCAGCCGGGCGGAATGATCCGCCACCTGCACCTTGGTCAGGTCCATGCCCTTGCGGATATGGTTGGTCCGGGGATGGTTCATGACCACGGCTTTGAAGCAGGCAGGCTTGTCCACTTCCAGCTGGGAGATCTGCACCAGCTTCGTCCGGTCCTCATAGCCCCGGGGGAAATGACAGATCAGGTCCCGCAGAGTGAAGATGTTCAGATTCTCCAGTTGCTTGGCCCGGACCGTACCCACGCCCTTGAGCATGGTCACGGGATCGGATAGTCTCGCCAAAGGGGATCCCTCCCTGTAAGAATGATATGAAAAAACTCCCTCCGGAAAACGGGAGGGAGATATTTTCAGAGAACCTTAGGCCAGCTTGTTCAGCTTCAGGGTCATGCTGCTCTTCTTGCGGGCAGCATTGTTCTTGTGCAGAAGACCCTTGTTGACAGCCTGGTCCACAGCCTTGACAGCCACGGCGTAAGCGGCCTCAGCGGCAGCCTTGTCACCGGAGACCAGAGCGGCCTCGTACTTCTTCAGCACGGTCTTCAGAGCGGACTTGTTGGCCTTATTCTTCTCGTAAGCGATCTTGGAAGAAAGGACATCCTTCTTAGAGGACTTGATGTTGGGCATGATCACACCTCCTGTTCTCAAACTTTCATACAGATATGCATTATAGCGTGTCTTTGTCGGAAAATCAATACCCTTTTTCAAAAATTTTTTCTCTTCCCCGTCGGAGCCCCCGCCGCTCAGGCTCCCTCTGCGACTCGCCAAGAGCCGGCTTCGCCGGTTGCTCGCTTGCATAGCGCCTGCGGGCGCTTATGATGAGGGAGCTGTCGCCGCAGGCGACTG
>JAFNXT010000070.1 GCA_017378975.1 Oscillospiraceae bacterium | reverse complement strand
CCAGAGGCTGCTGCCACGAGGATATTTGGAATAACGACTACAAAAACTACCGCGCCTATAAAGAAACGGTCCTGGGCGAGCGGTTCTTTGAGGATCTCCAGATCGTGACGAACGGTGATATTTCCAGTGCGGTCAGTCTGTCCAGCGAACGTCATACGATGACGGGTTGCCCCTATTCCGGCAAAAACGCGGATGAGCTCATGGCCACCCAGACCACGACGGCCGTCAAGTATCATCTGACGAAAAACCCCTACCGCGCGCTTTACGGTCTGGCCGTACGAAGCGACACCGATGACAGCACGCGAAATTCCTTTATGACCTATGACGGCTACGGCTACGCCCTTTGTCCGGTGGAAGCGACGATCTCCGTCTGTGGCATTTATATGGAGGAATTTGGCTACAAGGATCTTCTGGACGGTGACGCGACCTTCCGGGACAAGACCACGGTGCTGGAAGATGAGCCCGATCACAGTGAGGGGATCGTTGTCGATCAGGATATCACCCAGATCTCCTGGCCCTACGACACGATCCGCATCAATAGCCTGTACGCGACCGGCTATACACCCGGCAGAGAGCCCCTGACGGTAGAGGATGTGATCTTCTCGGAAAAGCCCTTGGTGGAAGGTCAGTATCCCGACAACTTCATCGCGACACCCTATATGGGCGGTGACGGTACGGATGTGGGATCCATCGCACCCTTTGTTGAGAAGGTGCGCGTGAAGCTGTGGGATCTCAGCACCGTGATCAGGGTGGATCTTTTCAAGGACTTCTACTGCTACTTCCGAAGCGAGACCGGAACGGGCGAGGCTGTCACCACCTACCGACCCGGTCAGGGCAGGTACATCGCCAGTCTTTTGCTTGCATCCAAGGAGAAGATCCGTGTGGGATCCCTCCTGTCCGATAACAAGGATGCAAGCTGTGAGGATATCCCCTATCACCAGCTGACCTCCCAGCTTGTCAATATGGGCGCGACCACCACCTTTGATGTGAACATCGGCACGGACTATCATGACGGCGGCGACGACGATGCCAACACCATTTACCTGGGCCTGACCCGGACCGATGATCCGGATCTGGCGATCCGGGATATCCGGTTCTATGTCTGCAGGCCCGGTGAGCTTCCGGCAAAGACCGTCACCGCCAATATGATGATCAACGGCATGATGCAGAGCGTGGAGTATGTTCTGGTCGATGATGTCAGCCTGACCTCCAAGGCGGATCTGGGATGTAAAAAAGTGACCAACAGTAAGGGCATGGAGGTTTGGGAGGAGACCGAGCTCCTGACGGAACGGCAGGTCTATCTGTATGCTTGCTACAACAAGGCGGCCTTCCCCGAGCCCATCACAGAGATCCAGATCACCGATTGGTGCAGCTTTGGGACCTTTGAGCCTGTCCTGTCCTTTGCGGGTGAGACCATCTATACGGTCCAACAGCAGGATGCTGTCGACCTGCATGTAACGGATGAATGGTTCGAAAGCGGCGATATGTTCTCCTTCAAGCGGGAAGGCGACCGGGATCTGTATGTCAGCGAGCTGGCCATCCGCAACGGCAAGGACGAAAATCAGGTCATCTCCTCTCTGGTGGAAGCCGGCTACAGTGTGGTCAACAAGGATATGAATGAGACCGCTGCCGGTGATCATATCTATATCGGCTGCAAGTTCACAGACGATCCTGATGATGCCATCACCGATGTGATGACGATCCACACGAAAGACAAGTACAGTGCCTACAGCGTCACCGACGAGAAGTGGATCTATAAGCTGGTGGCGGATGTGGATCTGAACAAGGGTGCCGGCGGCAGTTACATTTATCTGTACTACACCACCGATCGCCGGGCAGGAGAACCGCTTCTGGAGCTGTACGGAACAGAAAGTGTCGTCGATCACACAGACAGCCTTTACAGACATCAGACTGTCCGCCGTTTGTGGGATTTTGAATACTCCAACCTCAATGCCGGCACCACGGTCTTTACCGCTGATATCTACCTTGTTATGAAGCGTGCAGGCAGTAACGGCAAGTACATCTCTGACGTGATGGTAGTCTATGGCTGGTCTGAAAGCGGTGCCAAGGAAAAGCTCAGGGAAGCCGGTTATCTGGAATATGTTGACAAGGACCTCAACGACGGCACCGGTTCTTCTCAGTGGATCTACATTGGCTACAAACGCACGGACGATCCTGCCAAGGCCATCCGAAACCTGCTGGTCTATCGTGTGTCGAAACCGGAAACGAGGACACACAACGGCAGTCAGTACACGCTGGTCAGCGATGTCGATCTGAATCGCCATTGCCACGCGATGAGCGATGATCTGTTCCTGTATCACACCCGGGATGCCGCGGCCGGTGATCCGATCACGGCGATGTATGTCAGCGAAACACCCGTGGAATACAAAAAGGATGAGCTGGGCTACCACAGGACCGTGCAGGGCGGTGCCGGCTTCCGTACGACCTATATCGACCTGAACAGAACGGCGGGCGGTGACGATATCTATCTGGTCATGGTCTCCCAGCCCGTGGGGCAGGATCCGCAAACTCCCATCACTGCGTCGATCTTCGGCAACGGTTCCTGGGTCGCCATCGCGGTATTGACATTTGGGCTTATGTCTTGCGTCGTTGTCGGCATCGTTGTCCGCAACAAGCGCAGGAATAATGTTGGAACATCCACAGAACGAAACCAAAAAGGAGAAGAATGACTATGAAAAACTTATTCACCAAATTGATCTCCATGGTGCTGGTGGCAGCATTGCTGATCGCCTGCTCCCCCGCCGCGTTGGCGACACCTTCCCGTAATCAGGGCAAGGTGACCTACCTCAGTGAGGTCGCCGTCATCGAAGCCGCCAGTGACGAGGATGCCCAGAAGATCCTGACGGAGCTGAAGAAGGCAGAAAACGGTGCCTTCACCAATATGATCTCCCTGGATCTGAACAAGGGCGGTCAGAAGAAGGTCTATCTGGCTTACAAGACCTCCGGGAATGTGGACGATGCCAT
>JAFNXT010000069.1 GCA_017378975.1 Oscillospiraceae bacterium | reverse complement strand
GGTCGCCGCGGAGACTGACTGGAAGCCCGGCACACAGCCCAGGATCATCGCCAGTGCCAACAGCAAACTGACGGTCCGTTTCATCATAAAGATCCTCCATTCCTTTGCCCGCCGATGTGCATGATCCACAGATCCGACCAGACAGACAAATCTGGTTTTATACAAAAAGTAGACAGGATCTCCGCACAAAAGTCAACAACGGGCTCTCACGCCCGGACCGATCCGGTCCAGAAGGTCTTGCTCCAGTTCTCCTCCCGGTCTCCGGCCCAAAACACCAGACGCACCCGGTAATAGCGCCCGGACTCTCCCGTCAGTGCCACGGCCCCCTGATGTTCACAGCACCGGGCCCTCATCAGTTGGGGCGCGTCCTGTTCCGTCAGGACCTGCTCCTCCGACCAGCTCTGTCCGTCCTCAGAGCCGTAGACCCGGATGCTCATGATCCCCAGCTTCTCCACCGCGTGGTCATGGGACACCCGGAACTCCAACAGCAGCTCGCCGCCGCCCAACGCCACCAGCTCGGCCTGCGCTTCGTATCCCTCACCGGATGCCGTCCCCATCCCCTCCGTGGGCAACATATCCAGGACCAAAAACGCCAGCAGGGCCAAAAGCGCGACAGCCCCCACCAGCCAGCAGATCCCATGCTGTCCGGCCTTCACCGGCCGGACCCGGTCCTTCATATCCACAGGAAGATCCCCCCTTTCACTATATAGATGCCTCGGGGAGACCAAAACGTGACATGGGAATAAATGTTTTTATGAAGATGCCCGCCCGGCAGTCCGCCGGACGGGCATCGTTACAGATCAGTCGTTGTTTTCGAAATAGCGCTTGGCATAATATCCATACACCGCCGTAGCCTTGGCGAAGTCCTGCTGGGGGTCGCCCTCGGTGGCGGCCTTGCCTTCGCAGTATTTGCCCAGAGAATAGGCGATCACGCCGGTGGTCACCGTCTCGCCCCCGCTCTCGAAGACGCAGGACATATAGTAGGTCTTGTCCATCTCCTTGGCGGCGATCCCTGCCATCTGACCCCACCAGATGCCGCTGGACGCGGTCATCTCCATACTGCCCACGGCGTTATCCACATTGAGCGCTTCCACCGACTCCATGGTCTCCACGTCCCACCAGTACATGGTCATCTTCCCATCCACCGCCACCGCAGGCACGCAGTAGACGTTGATGGCGAAGGCCCCGTCAAAGGACACGGAGGGATACAGCGACCGGAAGTTGGCATTGTCCCGGAGGAAATTGCCGGTCTTGGCAGGATCGGCCTTCACCACATCATCCATCATGGACGCATCGTAGGCTTCCACCAACGCCCGGTGTTCTTCCGTCAGGGAGCCGTCCATCAGAAGATCGTCCTGCCCGAAGTACCGCTGTGCCTCGGCACCGTACTCCAGCATGGCCACCACCAGACGCTTCATATCATCAGAGCTGTCGCCGCTGAGGATGGAGTTTGCATAGGCCTTTGCATTGTAGCCGCCGGCGGCAGAATAGGCATACGAACCGTCCGTCAGCTTGGCATATACCTTGAAATATACCGTCTGCCCCATCCGCGCCGCCGGGATACCGCCGGAGTTGACCAAATAAGCGACGCCATTGGTCACGAAACCGGGCACCAAAGCGGTGGCATCTTCGATGGTGGCTTCCTGATCCAGCTTAGGCAGGAGCATCAGACCCATCTCCACCACGGAGGTCATATCCTCCACGGTGTAATACACATTGTAGATGACCTCATCTTCGAAGGACAGCGTGGGATAGCCCAGCACCAGACCGGGATCTGCCACCCAGTCGGGATCCGCCTCGCCACAAACGCCACAGATGCCCTCAGCAAAACTGTGCCCCATGGCCGGGACCACGTCCGTATAACTGTCACCGCAGTTCTCACAGGTATGCACCTCGCCGCCCGCTTCTTCACAGGAGGGGTCTTTCCAGACGGACTCATATCTGTGGCCCATGGGCGGGATCAGCTCCTCAAAGCTGTCGCCGCAGGTGGTACAGACCAGCACCTCCCGGCCTTCCCTGTCACAGAAGACCTCCAGCAGTTGGCTTTCATAATCATGGTCCAGCGCCGGGATCGGCTCGGAATAGCTGTCACCGCAACCGGCGCAGGTGTAGACCAGCGCTCCGTCCTCTTCACAGCTGGGCTCCCTCCGGACACACGCATAGCTGTGTCCCATGGCCGGGAGCGGCTCGGAATAGCTGTGACCACAGGCCGTGCAGACATTCACCGCCAGACCGTCCTTATCACAGAAGACCTGCGTCCGGTCCAGCACGTACCCATGCCCCAACGCCGGGATCGGCTCGGAATAGCTGTCACCACAACCTTCACAGGTATACAACAGACTGCCTTCGGTCTGACAGTCAGGCTCTGTCCGGACACACCCGAAACTGTGGCCCATGGCAGGGATCGTCTCGGTGTAGCTGTCGCCGCAAAGGCTGCAGGTATAGCGCAATGCGCCCTCAGTCTCACAGCCGGGTGCCACAGTCATCTCACCGGGACCGTATCCATGATCACAAGCCGCCCGGACGGATCCGGCAGACCAGACCGTCATCAAGATCAGTGCCGCCAGCACCAACAGCCACCGGTACCGCATCCCATATCGTTCCATCATATATATCCTCCTTGGATCCCGGGACTGGGCCCGGTACATACCGATCATATTATAGATCCTTGCCCGACGAAAATCAATCCGCTTTTGCAACTCTATGGACAGATCCGATCACCAAGACCCGTCCCGGATCATGCGATCCGCCAAAAAACCGCCGGCTCGCGCTTTAGCTCTTTACAACTTTAGTTTGTTAAAGTATAATCCCCTCATCCCGACTAAGAAAGGAATATTTACCATGAAAAGAATGATCGCAATGGCTCTGGCCATCCTGATGCTGTGCGGCTGCTTCGCAGGCTGCCAGTCCACCGACAAGCCCACCGTCGTGGTCGGCTACACCATCTACGCTCCCATGAACTATCTGGACGAGGCCGGTGAGCTGATCGGCTTCGACACCGATCTTGCCAAAGCCGTCTTCGAGGGTCTTGGCTATCAGGTGATCTTCCAGGAGATCGACTGGGACAGCAAGTACACCGATCTGGAGTCCGGTGCCATCGACTGCGTGTGGAACGGCTTCACCGCCAACACCGCCGATGATGACGGCGTGCTCCGCTCCGAGAAGGTGGACTTCTCCTACGATTACATGGAGAACCGTCAGGTGATCGTGTGCAAGAAGGATCTGGGCGAGCTGACCGCCGCCGACCTGACCGGCAAGGTGGCCGCCGTTGAGAGCGGCTCCGCCGGTGAGACCTATGCCGGCACCTTCGACGGTCTGACCGCCAAGGGCTTCAACAAGCAGACCGAGTGCCTCTTCGAGGTCAACGCCGGTACCGCTGATGTGGCCATCGTGGATGCCCAGTTGGCCAAGAGCTACGCCGGCAAGGGTGACTACGAGAGCCTCACCATCATCGACGGCCTGTCCAGCGAGGTGGAGTTCTACGCCATCGGCTTCAAGAAGGGCAGCGACCTGACCGCCAAGGTCAACGAACAGCTTGAGAAGCTGGCCGCCGACGGCACCATCGCCAAGCTGGCCCAGACCTACGGTGTGGAGACCACTGCCATCACCGATTTCTCCGACCAGAAGTGATCTGCCATGACATTTCTTGAAGTCACCGCGTTCCTGTGGGAAGGCTTCGTGATCTCTCTTTTGATCTTCGGGGTGACGCTGCTGTGCGGCGTCCCCCTTGGTCTTCCCATCGCTTTTTGTTCCATGAGCCGGTTCCGTGCCGTGAAGGCCGTGTCCAAGGTGATCGTGTGGATCGTCCGTGGCATCCCTCTGATGCTCCAGATCTTCATCATCTACTACGTGCCGGGCCTTTTGTTCAAGTTCCCCATGTTCAGCTATATGGACCGGTTCTTCTTCCTCAACTACGGGCTGTCCGATGCCGGACGGATCGTGGCAGTGCTGATCGCCTTCTCGATCAACTATGCCTGCTACTTCTCCGAGATCTACCGTGGCGGCATCGAGAGCATCTCCAAGGGCCAGTATGAGGCCGGCTACGTTCTTGGTCTGACCAAGAGCCAGATCTTCCGCCATGTGATCTTGAAGCAGGTGATCCAGCGGATCGTGCCCCCCATGTCCAACGAGATCATCACCCTGATCAAGGACACGGCCCTTGCCAACTGCATCATGGTCTGCGAGATCATCAAGCAGGCCAAGGAGCTGGCAGCCAACAAGGCTATGGTCTGGCCCCTCTTCTATACCGGCGTATTCTATCTGCTGTTCGTAGGTCTCCTGACCATCCTGCTGGGACGTTGGGAGAAGAAGCTCAGCTACTTCAGGAGTTGAACCATGGCATTATTAGCGGTAAATGACATCAAAAAAGACTTCGGCAAGACCGAAGTGCTCAAGGGTATCAGCTTCGGGCTGGAAAAGGGCGAGGTCCTTGCGATCATCGGCTCCTCCGGCTCCGGCAAGACCACCCTGCTCCGGTGCCTGAACTTCCTGGAGCTGCCCGATCAGGGCACGATCACCGTGGATGGCAAGCTCCTCTTCGACGGGAGCGACGAAGCCACCCTCTCCGATGAAGCGATCCGGCAGAACCGGCTCCATTTCGGTCTGGTGTTCCAGAACTTCAACCTCTTCCCCCAGTACAACGTCCTGCAGAACGTGACTCTGGCCCCCACACTTTTGAAGAAAGCCCCCGCCGACCAGATCGACAAGCAGGCCCGCCGCCTGCTGGAGAAGGTCGGCCTGTCCGACAAGCTGGAAAGCTATCCCTACCAGCTCTCCGGCGGCCAGCAACAGCGTGTGGCGATCGCCCGGGCTCTGGCCCTGCGGCCGGAGGTCCTGTGCTTCGATGAGCCCACCAGCGCGCTGGATCCGGAGCTCACCGGCGAGGTCCTGCGGGTGATCCGTGGCCTGAAGGACAAGGACACCACCATGATCGTGGTGACCCACGAGATGGACTTCGCCCGAAGCGTGGCGGACAAGGTGATCTACATGGCTGACGGCGTGATCGAAGAGATGGGCACCCCCGACGAGGTCTTCGGTGCCCCCAAGAGCGAGAAGACCAGGTCCTTCCTCCGTGGCACGGAGCACCTGTACTGAGGGCGTGCCATGGATGAGAAGCTCCAGGCCCTGTATCAGGTGATCGCGGACCTGCAGACCCCGGAAGAGGTCCGGGCCCTGTTCAGTGACCTTTGTACCCACAAGGAGATCGAGAAGATGGCCGAGAGGATCCAGGCGGCGAAGCTCCTGCTGGAGGGCAAGACCTACCAGCAGGTGATGGCCCAGTCCAACATCTCCTCCGCTACCCTGAGCCGGGTCTCCCGTTGCGTCCAATACGGCGACGGCTACCGCCGCCTCCTGAACCAGTCCGAAGACACAGGATCCCCATCATAACGACGACTGAAGGACGTGTTGCACCTTGCGACACGTCCTTTTTCTGACATCCGGAGAGCGCCGAAAAAACCTCCCCCCGTCCTTTCCATATCCGGCCGATCGTGGTATAATGCTTATGATCCGAAAGAAAAGGAGCGAGTACCATGGAAGCCTATACTGAAGACTGGATCGAGACCTACGAATACTACGAAGAGGACGAACGGATACAATACAAGGACAGCACCTATGATATCGTCTCCCGTGTGGCCTACCTGATCGGTGTCCCCCGCCGGATATTCGATAATCCCCACGAGCCGCCCAAACCCGAGATCTACGATCTGCTGGAAAAGGACAGGAACGCCCGGATCATCCGTCAGCTTTGCCGCGTCCGCGCCGCGATCGAGCAGAATTTCGGAAAGATCAACGACCGCATGCGCCATGATTTCAAGAGCATTTATTCCCTCCCGGAGTATGTCCCCAAGGACGCGCTGGACCGGCTGGCGCTGGACGGTGTCGACTTCTACCGCAAGTCCAGCACCAAGCTGGCCCACCACATCATCGAGCTGAACCGGATCATCTCCGACCGGATCAACAACTGCCGTTCGATCTTCCCGGTCTGGCTGAACTGGAGTTACATCCGGGACATCTTCATCATGAAGGACGGCCTGACCGAAGCCGGCACCAAGGCCGCTGCCAACACCTATTTCTCTCACAAAGAATGCTACCCCTACTCCATCTTCATCAACTGGACCCCCCGGAACGACGGTAATATCCTGTATAACGACAAGAAATTCGTCACATTGCTCTACCAGTGGCATAACGACTATTTCTGCGACTACAGCAAGGTCTCCGATGCCGGCAGCTTCGTCAAGAGCAGCATTTACGAATTCATCGAGGATGCGGGAAAAGTCGTCATGGCAGTCGACTGCGAGAATTCCGACCCTTACCGGCTGGGTGCCACCCTCAAGGGACTGGACCCTGCGGTGACCGCCAAGATCCGGAAGATCATGCTCTTCGATGATGTCCATACCGTAGACGCATGGCGCATCCTGGAGTCCCATACCTCCATCCCGGTGGAGCACATCATGACCGAGCGTGTCAAGCAGAGCAAATCTCTGGTAGACATCGAGCTGACCGCCATGACCTGCCGGGAACACTACCGGGACCTTGTGGACAGCTTCATCATCGTCTCCAGCGACTCCGACTACTGGGGCCTGATCTCCACCCTGCCGGATGCCAAATTCCTTGTGATGATGGAACGGGAAAAATGTGGCCCGGACATCAAAGCAGCCATGGCCAACAGCGGCATCTTCTATTGCTACATCGATGACTTCTACACCGGCGACGGCGAGGATATCAAGAAGAACGCCCTGTTCAACACCCTCAACCGCACGCTGGACGAGGCATTGCGTCTGAACGTGGAAAAGATGCTCGACGATGCGCTCACCGCCACCCGGATCACCATGAAACCGGCAGAGCGCCAGCAATTCTACGACAAGTACATCCGAAATATGCGGTTGGTGATCGATGCCCAAGGCAACGCCTCGCTGGAACTGAACATCAAATAACGAGCGCCCCCTGCTTTCGCAGGGGGCGCATCTGACATCATATCACACGACATCCCCATCATCGAAGGGATCACCGCACTCGGGGCAGAACTTGGGGGGCTTGACGCCCTTCTCAGGCTCCCAGCCGCACTTGTCGCACTTGTACTGGGGCACACCGGCAGGCTTCCTGGCGCCGCACTCGGGGCAGAACTTGCCCTTGTTCACCGCGCCACAGGCGCAGGTCCAACCCTCAGCCACAGGCTTCTTCGCGCCACACTCGGGGCAGAAATTACCGGTGGCCGTATGGCCGCAGGCGCAGGTCCAGCCTTCGACAGGCTTGGGCTCCGGCTTCTTCGCGCCGCATTCCGGGCAGAACTTGCCGGTGGCAGTGGCACCGCAGGCGCACTTCCAGCCCTCAGCCGCGGGAGCCGCCGCCTTCTGCTGGGCCTGCTGCTGAGCGCCCATGCCATAGAACTGCTGAGCCGCGTTGAAGCCGCCGCCCATAGCGCCTCCTGCCATGCCCATACCGAGGAAACCGGTCATGGCACCGGCAGAGT
>JAFNXT010000068.1 GCA_017378975.1 Oscillospiraceae bacterium | reverse complement strand
GTGGCGATGATCCCCATCGGTAAGGATGGGTCCGTGGAGAAGACCATGGCCGCAGGGGAGTACACCGTGGAGGTGGCTTCCACGGATGCCGCGCAAAAATTCTACTATGATACTGCGGCCGCTAAGGTGACCGCGGACATCCCCCAGATCCAGATCCTTCTGGCGAAAGAGGTCGGTGATGTCTTCGAGACCATCAGCGCGCCGTCCGTCGCCGGTGGTGAGTATGCCACCTTCGACGCGCCTTATCTGGAAATGGGTACCACCCACGTTACTGTCGCGGGCAACGAGCGGAATTACTTCCTCATGGCGCCCAGAGAGGCCGGCGCTTATGAGATCTCCGTGGTGGGTGGCGGTGTCACCCTTGGCATCTACGGCGGCAACATCCATTTCGTTATGGAGAGCAGTACAGTCGAGATGAAGGATGACAAGCTGTGCGTTTCCGTCCAGCCCAGCATGATCGGTTCCGGAGAGACCGGAACGACGGTGTATGTCCTCGGTATCGATGTGCCTGAGGGGATGACGGATGCTCTGGTGAATGTGGTCCGTGTGGGCCCGCCGGAGTGGAGCTTTGAAGAGGAGCCCTGGTCGGATTATCAGCCCTCCGCACAGATCAAGGACTTCACTCTGGAAGAGGGCGTTGTGCTGAAGGAGTTCGATCTGACTGCCGCGACATCTGGTTATCCGCTGGTCTATGACGAGTCCATCGGTCAGTACCGTGTCGGCACGCTGGAAGGCCCCAGAGTGTATGCCCAGCTCGGCAAGGCTGTCAACGGCGTTTCGCTCATGGCCATGGTCGGTGAGATCGTTTACAGAGACGGTGTCGTCATGCAGACCGGTTCTGCCCCCTTCCGTTACAGCTATAATAATGGCAAGGAGGACTTCTTCAAGGAAGACTATACCGATGCCATGCGGGAATATGTCACGGCCCGTGATAAGACCAGTGGAGCGTATCCCCTCAATAAGGATCTGCATTACATGATCTCCATGGGCGTGCAAAACAATGGCTGGTGCAACGAGACCTCCGCGAATTTCCTGTTCCGCGATCTGGAAGGCTTCAACCCTGAGATCGGCTGGATGTTCCTGTTGGAGCACGAGGATCTGCCGATCCCCATCGGGGAGCCCACGGATCCTACGGAGCCTTCTACCGATCCTACGGATGTGGTGACCGATCCGACGGACATCACCACCATCCCCTCGGATCCTGTTACCGTTCCCACCACTAAGCCCACTCAGCCTCCACAGCCCAAGCCCACGGAGCCTGTGGCTTGCGCGCACCAGTACGGTGATGCCACCTGTCTTACCGGCAAGGTCTGCAAGCTTTGTGGTGAGACCAGCGGTAAGGGCACCGGCCACGATTTCAGCGCCAAGGGCAAATGTAAGACCTGCGGTGAGATGGTGGTCGAAGATAATAAGAGTGATCCGACAGATGTAAATCGTACTCTGAAATTTGATGAAGAAAATGGTACTCTGAAATTTGATGTGGATATCAAGCCCGGTCATCTGGAGTATTTTGAAATATTACGTGTGTCCGGTACTACTTTGAAGGTCAAGGGTGAGAATGCCTTCGTGATCTATAAGAAGAAGCTTTACAAGCCCGAAGATGGTGTGGTCCGTGTGTATGATCTCCAGTCTGACAGCATCAACGATCCTGTGGAGCTGGTGATCGGCAACAATGGTCCTGCTGATCTGAAGACAACGGTCACCATGTCCTATCCTTCCGGTTCACTGATGTACCCCAAAAAGCTGAAGATGGGCCAGTTCACCACAGATATTTCTGCCGGTAATGATCAGGGCGTGTATTATACCTATACGGCTTCTTCCAAGGGCACGCTGACTCTGAAGCTGGATAAAGTCTCCGGTAATGCCGATGTCGGTATCACCCTGTTCAACGAGAACACTTCCGAGTATGTGTCTTTGGAGACGGGGGGCGATGATGCTGTGTCGCTGGCTGTCCAGACGGGGCAGGTGGTACAGATCATCATCAGCACACTTCCTGATAAGAACCACAAATACCCCGCTGCCACGGTCACTACTACTGCTTCCTTTGATTGAGCATCAAGACCTCCCGAAAACGGGAGGTCTTGTTCTTTTGGATACAGATCGTTCTATATGTAAAATAATTGTGAAATAACGCTTGCACTAATTGTGATCATGTGATAGAATATGTCTTATCAAATCAGTGATGCCCACTCAGAGCGCAAAAACGTCCACAAGGGGCGTGCGTTTTGGGGGATCACGGATAAAACGATTAGGAGGAATAATCATGAAGACTTCTAGCAAGAAGCTGGTCAGCCTGCTGATCTGTCTGGCGATGGTCCTTGCCATCCTGCCTTTCAGCGTTTTCGCTGAGACCTATCAGGTGGAGCCGAACTCTTATAACCAGTTCGTCCTTGAGCCCGGTCAGTCTGTGACCATTGAGGTGGATGCCACGGATGCTGATGTGGACCTGGTGTTCAATGGCAACCGTATGTATTACGACTGGTATGTGGATACCGGTCGGATGCAGAACTATCCCAATCCCGGTGGTGTGGTGGAGATGACTCTGCCCGCCGGCAGTGCTTATTCTTTGACTCTGGTCAACGTCAGCGCCGATGCCGAGCAGGTGGTCGAACTGACCGCCAGCGTTCCCGTGGTCGGTACGGAGCAGAATCCCGATCAGCTGGTCATGGGCACCAATGTGGGCGTTTGCGCAGAGTGGTCTGCCTACGTCTACGGCTGGACCGCTGAGCAGGATGGTTATCTGACCATCGATGTGGATGTCGATGCTTCCACGGAGTGGTCCTTCAGCCTGTACGGTGAGCTGGCAAACGGTGAGTATTACTACGGCGATACCTATTACAGCGATGTGGAGCCTGTGGTCGACACCCAGACTGTGGCTGTCAGTGCAGGTGACTATTTCGTGATCATGGTGGCCGGTGCCAACTTCGAGGCCGCTACTGTCGTGTTCGACGCTTCCTTCTCCACCGAGGCTCCCGAGGGTATGCCTGAGGGTGGCGACGATGAGGATGTCCCCACCGACGAGGAAGTCACCTATGTGATCTCCGATGTGATGCTCTCTCTGGGTGAAAACTATCTGGAGCTGGATCCCACTGTGGATTACACCATCTTCGAGTTCTGGCCCGAGGAGACCGGTGTCTACAAGTTCACCGCTGACGACTACGATGCGCTGGTCGGTTACTGGGGCGCAGGTACCTTCTACGTCAACGATTTCACTCCCTTCAAGACCTATTACATCGAGGAGTCCATCGGTGAGGTCGGTCCGAGCATCATGGTCGGTATCTGCGCTGACGGTCCTGTAGTGCTGACGGTCGAGAAGACCGAGGATTTTGAGATCGTTGAGATCCCCCGTGTCAATTACGAGAACCAGCATGAATTCACCTTCTTTGAAGCTGACGAGGATGCCAGCTATGGTTCCTTCAATCTGATGGACAGCCAGCGCGAGGAGATTTTTGAGTGCGAGTACGGTTTCCTGCACTATGGCAGCGTGGATGGCCCCCTGCTGGTCGCTGATCTGTCTGAGTTCCCCGTTTCCATCAGTGGTGCTTCTGAACTGGGCGGTCTGACCGCGATCGTCGATGTGGACGGTGAGACTGTCAAGGTCGATTTCAACGAGGCTATGATGGAATACTACGACATGGGTCTGTATCCTGTCACTGCTGAGCTGGCTACCATGCTGCAGCTGGTCGGTGAGTCCAAGGGCTGGTGGGAAGCCAATGGCTTCGTCTTCACCGGTAACGGTCCTGCCTATCCTGAGGATGGCTGGCTGTATGCCTGCTATTATCTGGATGCCGATGAGTACTACATCGAGCTGCCCGAGATCGAGACTCCCGACGAGCCCACGGTACCCTCTGAGCCCGTGGATCCCGAGGATCCTGCCGATCCCACTGTCCCCAGTGCTCCTGAGAAGCCCACCACCCCCAGCAAGCCTGTCAATCCTGATGACGAGGAGTTCGAAGAGATCCCCGTCACCTCCGACCGGTCCGTCCTGGGTCTGGCTGTCGCTCTTGGTGTCGCCGCTTCCGCACTGGTCGTGCTGAAGAAGAAAGAGGACTGATTTGATATTGAACAGGAGCGGGGCGACCCGCTCCTGTTTTTATGGAGAAGCCCCCGACGTTACCGTCGGGGGCTTACTGTTTGAGATCAGTAGAAGAGGATATCGGAATAGGTGGGGAAGGGCCAGAAGGTCTTCTCGGTGATCAGCTCAAGGCTGTCGGCCACCTTGCGGACCTGGTCCATTTTCGGAGTCACGGTGTGGCAGAAGTAGTTGGCAGCGTCGGTACTGGTGGTGGGGACGTTGGTCAGGGCTTCTTCCAGCGTGACGCAGGCATCGTAGAGCTCGTCGGTGCCGGTGCAGAGTTTGGTGATCAGTGCCTTCTCTGCCTTACAGGCACAGCCAAGGGCGGTCTTGCGCTCGATATCCTTGGCCAGCTTGGCACTGTAATGGGTGACAGCAGGGAGGATCTGGCGCATGGCCATGTCCAGCGTGGTCTTGGCTTCGATGTTGACGATCTTGCGATATGCTTCCAGATAGATCTCATTACGGGCCCGGAATTCAGGTTCCGTGAAGATACCATGCTTGGTCACCAGTGCAACGTTCTTGTCAGATGCATAGGTGGGCATGGCTTCTGTGGTGCTCCGCAGGTCGCTCAGGCCACGGCGCTGGGCCTCCTGTCGCCATTCCTCGGAATAACCGTTTCCGTTGAAAAGGATCCGCTGATGGGAGATGAAGGTATCGCTGACCAGCTCGTGGAGGGCGGCATCGAAATCCTCTGCCGATTCAAGGATATCAGCGAAGCGGCTCAGCTCCTCCGCCATGATGGTGTTCAATGCGATATTGGGACCGGCGATGGACTGGGAGGAGCCCAGCATACGGAACTCGAACTTGTTGCCGGTGAAGGCCAGAGGGCTGGTGCGGTTCCGGTCGGTGGTGTCCTTGGGGATGGGGGGCAGGACATCCACGCCGATCCGCATGATGCTTTTCTCAGGACCGGTATAGTTACTGCCACTGATGATGGAGTCCACCACGGCATGGAGCTCGTCGCCAAGGTAGATGGAGATGATCACAGGAGGGGCTTCGTTGGCGCCCAGACGGCGGTCGTTACCGGCAGAAGCGACAGTGCAACGCAGGAGGTCCTGATATTCGTCCACGCCCTTGACGAAAGCCGCCAGGAACAGCAGGAACTGGGCGTTCTGGCGGGGAGTTTTACCGGGGCTGAACAGGTTCCTGCCGGTGTCAGTGGCGAGGGACCAGTTGTTATGCTTGCCGGAGCCGCTGACGCAGGCGAAGGGCTTTTCATGGAGCAGGCACACCAGATCATGCTTGGCGGCACATTTTTTCATGATCTCCATGATCAGCTGATTGGCGTCACAGGCGCTGTTGGCGCTGGAGTAGATGGGGGCCAGCTCGTGCTGGCAGGGGGCTACCTCGTTATGCTTGGTCTTGGAGAGGATGCCCAAACGCCAAAGCTGTTCGTCAAGGTCCTTCATGAAAGAGGACACACGGGTACGGATGGTGCCGAAGTAATGATCTTCCAGCTCCTCGCCCTTGGGAGCCGGGGCGCCGAAGAGGGTACGTCCGGTCAGACGCAGGTCCTCACGCTGGGCGTACAGGGCCTTGGGCAGGAGGAAGTATTCCTGCTCGGCACCGACGGAGGCGGTGACCCGTTTTGTTTCGGTGTCACCGAAAAGACGCAGGATACGGATGGCCTCTCTGGAGACCTCGTCCATGGAGCGGAGCAAAGGGGTCTTCTTGTCCAATGCTTCGCCGGTATAGGAGAAGAAACAGGTGGGGATATACAGACTGTTATCCTTCACGAAGGCAAAGGCTGTGGGATCCCATGCGGTATAGCCACGGGCCTCGAAGGTGGCGCGCAGACCACCGGAAGGGAAGGAGCTGGCATCGGATTCGCCCCGGACCAATTCCTTACCGGAAAATTCCATGATGACCCGTCCGTCACCGGCCGGAGCGATGAAGGAATCGTGCTTCTCGGCGGTGATGCCGGTCATAGGCTGGAACCAGTGGGTATAATGGGTCGCGCCTTTTTCGGTGGCCCAGGTCTTCATGGCCTCTGCGATCTCGTTGGCTACGTCCAGAGGCAGGGAAGAGCCGGTCTGGATACATTGCTTCCAGGCACAATAGACCTCAGGGGAAAGCCGCTGCTTCATGGTGGCTTCATTGAATACATCACTGCCAAAGATCTCGGGGACGTTGAGGATCGGACCCATATCGTTGCTTCCTTTCTGGATATGACAGGTTTTTGGAGGTGTCTGACGGACAGACATCCTTATCCATTAGGATTCTATGATATGAGAAAGTAAATTGCAAGTGTGAAAATGGATAAATTATGTCGGGCTGTCGCGGGGGTTTTGGTCAATGGATACAAAAATGTGATAATGCATATCAAAAATGAATTTTGTGTAGTTATTGACTTGCATTTTGGGTGCCATTTGCGTATAATATGCCTATATTTTATGGGAAAGGATGATGGATGTGGCTACCTATGCTTGCAGAAGCAGAGAGGAGCTTCGGATCGAAGCAAAGAAAATGATCGCGCGCTACGGCGCATTGTTGCAGGAGGGGCTGAAGCTGGATATGTCCAGAGGCAAGCCCAGCAAGCTGCAGCTGGATCTGGTCAGCGATATCATGACAGAGCTGACGGAGGCCGATCAGTGCATTCTGAACGGTAACGATTGCCGTAATTACGGTGATCTGGCAGGCCTGAAGTGCTGTCGGGAGTATTGGGCGGATATGCTGGGGTGTAAGCCTGAGCAGACCTTCGTTGGTGGCAACGCCAGCCTGAGCCTGATGCATGATCTGATCGCAAGAGCCTATACCCACGGCCTGAAGGACAGCCCCAGACCCTGGTGCAAGGAGGAGCGTGTGAAGTTCCTGTGTCCTTCTCCCGGTTATGACCGGCATTTCCGGATCACCGAGCATTTCGGCTTCGAGCTGATCACGGTGCCCATGACTCCCGACGGTCCCGACATGGACATGGTGGAGGAGCTGGTGAAGGATCCTCTGGTGAAGGGTATCTGGTGTGTGCCCAAGTACTCCAATCCTCAGGGTTACATCTACTCCGATGAGACCATCGACCGCTTTGCGAACCT
>JAFNXT010000067.1 GCA_017378975.1 Oscillospiraceae bacterium | reverse complement strand
GTCCTGTGTCTTCGCTACTCAAGACAGAGGACCGTCCACTGTCTTGTATCTTGATATCTCATGCCTGCGCGACCGTAAGACGACGGTCCCTGTCTTAAAGCATCTCAAATAGCGGTCGGAGTTTGCCACGTCGGGCTTCGCCCTCCTCGCAAAGACATGGGGGGCGCGTGGGCGGCGGGGGCAAGCCCCCGCCCTACGATAGGGGAGCGATCTTGGCGAACTATCACATATCCTGATATCTCACACCTGCGTGACCGTGCCGTCCTCTACCCGGTAGACGCGGCTGCATTGGTTCAGGACCGAGGGGCGGTGGGTGGTGACGATGGTGGTGACGCCGAGGTCGGTCAGGTTTTTCAGGACCCGGTCCTCGGTGGCCTGGTCTAAGGCGCTGGTGACTTCGTCCAGGAGCATCACCGGGGCGTTGCGCAGGAGGGCTCTGGCGATGGCGATCCGCTGGGCCTGGCCCTCGGAGATGCCTTTGCCGCCTTCTCCCAAGGGGGAGTGGATGCCAAGGGGCAGGTCACGGACGAACTCCCAGGCGCAGGCGGCCTGAAGGGCGGCGGTGAGCTGGTCATCGGTGGCATCGGGTGCCACCAGACGCAGGTTCTCTGCCACGGTACCGGCGATCACGGTGTTGCCTTGAGGGACGTAGGTGAAACAATGACGGGTATCGGCTCCCAGCCGGTGACGGGCACCGTCGGCGGCGATCAGCGACACCTGTCCTTCGTCCGGGCGGATCAGGCCCAGCAGGACCCGCAGGAGGGTGGTCTTGCCCTGGCCGGAGGGGCCGATCAGGGCGGTCAGGGCACCAGCGGGGGCATACAGGTCCACTTGGGACAGGATCTGGCGGCCATCGCCGTAGCCGATGGACATCTCCTTCAGCTCCACGGCGCAGGGACCCTTGGGCACCGGAGTCTCCTGCAGGTGGGGTTCCTTGGGCAGCTCCGTCAGCTCCCGGACCCGCTCGGCGGCCACGGAACCGGACAGAGCCGTGGGGACCATGCCCACCAGCGCCGAGAAGGCGCCGGACAGGGTCGCCCTCTGCTGGAGGAACAGGGTCATGGTACCGAAGAGGATGTCTCCGCGCCACAGCCGCCACAGGCAGTAGCCGAGGGCGGCATACTGCACCAGCGTGCCCATGGCGGTGAGCCAGACGTTGGTCTTGATGGTGAAGCTGTTATGCTCCAGCGCTGTGTCCCGGTACTCCGTCTGCTTCCGGCGGAGCATTTTACTCATGGAGGACTCGATACCGAAGCTTTTCAGGGTGTCCATGTTCCGGAAGGTCTCGGACTGGAAGGCCGCCATGTCGCCCGCCACCTGACGCATCTTTTTGTTGAAGGTGCGCTGTTTGTTCAGCAGGCTCCGGGAGGTCAGGAACAGGATCGGGGTGCTGGCACAGCCGATCAGGGCCATGACCGGGTCATAGTACAAGATCACAGCCAGCGTGGACAGCACGGTGAAAAGCTGGATCAGGACACCGGGCAGCCAGGTGACGGCACAGCCTGCCACCGTTTGGATGTCCGAAGAGAAACGGCTGAGCAGGTCACCGGTGGGGTATTTGGACAGGCTCACCCAGTCCGAGGCCAGGATCTGGTCGAAGACCGTCTGCTGGACATCCGTGAGCATATCGATGCTCAGCTTGGTGGAGAACCGGGAGGTCAGGCTCTGGAAGGCCACTCCCAGCACCGCGCTGAGGATCGTTGCCACGCAATAGAACAGGAGCCGGTCTACCTCCATGGCGATGATCGCGTCGATCATGTACTTGCTGATCACGCCGGCCAGCAGGCCCAGACCGCTGGACAGGATGCCGAAGAGGGTATAGAGCACCACCCCCAGCCAGCGGCGGCGGCTGAAGCTCCAGATCCATTTCCAGTCCTGCCAGACGGCCTTCAGACTGCCGTCTTTGGCTTTGTTTTTCATGATATGGATGAATTCCGAACGCAAAAGGACTCCTCCTTCCGGGGCAGAAAAAACCTGTTGCGCCCCATGGATGTGATATGGTATAATAAAATGAATACGATCAGAAAGTGGGAGGGCTGTCATGACTGACATCCACTGTCATATCCTGCCGGACCTGGACGACGGGGCGGCCTCTTTGGAGGAAGCCCTGGAGATGGCCCGGATGGCATATTTCTCCGGGGTCACGGATATCGCCGCCACGCCCCATTTTCGGGGAGAGCGGGAACAACTACGCATCCTGGAGCCCATGGAACGCCGGTTCCGGCTCCTGTCCGAGGCCCTTCGCCGGGAGAACATCCCGGTGCGGCTCCATCCCGGGGCGGAGGTGCTCTGTCTGCCGGAAACACCGTTGCTGGCGGCACGGCATGAGCTGCCGACGCTGGGGACGGGCGATCATGTATTGTGTGAGTTCTACTTCGATGAGTCCTTCACCTTCATGGACCAGACCCTGACGGAGATCGCCGAGGCCGGCTACCGTGTGGTGGTGGCCCATCCGGAGCGGTACGGCGCGGTCCAGCGGGACCCCTATCTGCTCAAGCGGTGGGCACGGCAGGGCTTCGTCCTGCAGATCAACAAGGGCAGTGTGCTGGGCGCCTTCGGTCCGGGTCCGGAACGGGCGGCCAACGATCTGCTGGCGGTAGGTCTTGCCCATCTGATCGCCACCGATGCCCACAGCTGCCGCAGTCGTACCACCCATGTGGGGAGCCTGCGGGAGTGGGTGGAGGAACACTGCCACGAAGATTATGCCCAGATCCTGCTGGACCGGAACCCCCGGCGGGTACTGGAGGGCAGGCCCATGGTGGGTCAGGACTGACACAAGAAGACCCTTTCCGTCATTGTATCACAGTTTCGGCAGATCTTCTACCTCTGTTTCCTGAAAAAACGATCGATATCCCATTTACATCCCGGGAAATTATGATATAATGTCAGATGGCGCACTATGCGCATGAAAAAGAATGAAAGGATGGCATTGGTCTATGTCCTCTGTCGATATGAAGAAGGCCGGGTATGTCTTGCTCCCCCGACTGATCAGTCTGGTGATCCTGGATGTGCTGGTGATCGGCTTGTCCGGTTTCCTGGCGCTGTTCATCCGGTATGAATTCGATATGGAGCTGTTGCGTATCAGCGGCTTCCTGACGGCGCTGAAGCACTGGCTCCCGGTGTACATCATGCTGACGTTGGCGGTGTTCGCCCTGTTCCGGTTGTACAGCAGTCTGTGGGGCTTCGCCGGCGCGGACGAATTGCTCCATATCTTCGCCGCCTCTATGGTGGTGATGGTGGCGATGGTCGTGCTGATCTTCGCCGGGACCATGCAGATGCCCCGGAGCTTCCCTGTGCTTTTCGCCATGCTCCTGTTCATGGCGACCACCATCGTCCGGTTCTTCTACCGTTTCATCCGGCGGATGAAGATCCGCTTCGCCAGCGGTGGCCGTCGGCGGACCATGATGATCGGTGCCGGTGAGGCCGGTGCTCTGGTCCTGCGGGAGTTCCGCAACAGTAATTTCTCTCAGAACAAGGTGGTCTGCATCATCGACGACGATCCTGCCAAGCTTGGCCGTCAGATCATGGGCGTCAAGATCGTGGGCGACCGGAACGCCATCGCTTCGGCGGTGGAGAAATACGACATCGACGAGATCATCCTGGCGATCCCCACCCTGCCCACGCAGGCCAAGAAGGAGATCTGGGAGATCTGCAGTACCACCGGCTGTAAGTTCAAGCAGCTGCCCGGCATCTATCAGCTTGCCAACGGCGATGTGTCGATCCAGCAGATCCGGGACATCCAGATCGAGGACCTGCTGGAGCGTGACGTGATCCGGGTGGATATGGGCGGTATCTCCGACCTGATCCGGGGAAAGACCGTCATGGTCACCGGTGGCGGCGGCAGTATCGGCAGTGAGCTCTGCCGTCAGCTTGCCACCTACCAGCCCAAAGAGCTGGTGATCTTCGATATCTATGAGAACAATGCCTACGCCATCGAGCAGGAGCTTCGGACCAACTATCCGGATCTCAAGCTCCATGTGCTGATCGGCTCCGTCCGGGACCGTGCCCGGATCGAAGCGGTCATGCAGACCTATCGTCCTGCCACGGTCTATCATGCGGCGGCCCACAAGCATGTGCCCCTTATGGAGCATTCTCCGCTGGAGGCCGTGAAGAACAACATCTTCGGCACCCTGAACACGGCCCGTGCCGCCGCTCAGAGTGGGGTGGAGCACTTCGTGCTGATCTCCACCGACAAGGCGGTGAACCCCACCAACGTCATGGGCGCTTCCAAGCGGGCCTGTGAGATGGTGATCCAGTCCATGGCCGGGAAGTCCTCCACCTGCTTCGCCGCCGTGCGGTTCGGCAACGTGCTGGGCAGCAACGGCTCCGTGATCCCGCTGTTCCGTGAGCAGATCCGGAAGGGCGGTCCCGTCACCGTCACCCATCCCGAGATCACCCGGTTCTTCATGACGATCCCCGAGGCCGTCACTCTGGTGCTCCAGGCCGGTGCCTACGCCAAGGGCGGCGAGATCTTCGTGCTGGATATGGGCAAGCCCGTGAAGATCGCGGACCTTGCCAAGAACATGATCCGTCTGTCCGGTTTCGAGCCGGATGTGGACATCGACATCGTTTATTCCGGCCTGCGTCCCGGTGAGAAGCTCTACGAGGAGCTGCTCATGGGCGAGGAGGGCCTGACCAAGACCGCCAACGATCTGATCTATGTGGGCCATAAGCTGGAGTTCGACCATCAGCAGTTCCGTCAGGGACTGCAGGAGCTGGCAGAACTCACTGAGGATCAGGAGGGTCTCCTGCGTCCGAAGCTGAAGGCTCTGGTGCCTACCTATGTGCCCCCGTCCGAATCCGTACGTATCTGATCCGCTGGGAGTGACCGTATATGAGAACTATCAAACAATTCCTGATTCTGGCGCTGGTGGCACTGCTGGCCGGCAACATCGCTACGGCGATCTATCAGGGCTCTTCTGACCGTAAGGTCGGTCCTACCATCAGCTGTGACGAGGTGACGCTGGAGATCTCCGCTACCGCCATGGAGTCGGAACTGCTCCAGGGGATCACTGCGCACGACCCGCAGGACGGCGATTTGACCGCTCAGGTGATGGTGGCCAGCGTCTCCAAGCTGATCTCCAATGATACCGCCAAGGTCACTTATCTCGTTTTCGACAGCGATGATAACATGGCCTCCTATGTCCGGCGGATCCGTTACTATGACTATCGCAAGCCCACCTTCTCCGTCGATCCCCGACTGCCTCTGGTGTATCCCAACACCGCCGAGGTGTCCGTGCTGGACCGGGTCACGGCCCAGGATGTGGTGGACGGTGATATCAGCCAGCAGATCCGTGTGTCCACGCTGGCAGCTACCGAGGACCCTGAGGTCTTCGACATCACTCTGCAGGTCACCAACACCATGGGTGATACGGCCTGGCTCAAACTGCCCGTGCAGAAGCTGGGGGCCGATTCCGGCCGCCCCACGGTGGAGCTGAAGGAGTATCTGCTCTACGCCGAGAAGGAGACCAGTTTCGACCCCCTGTCCTATCTTTCCACGGTCCGGCTGGCCAACGGCGAGCAGGCCGATATGGAAGCTGTGAAGATCGAGGGCGAGGTGGATACCTCTCAGGTGGGGACCTATCGGGTGACCTACTCCTATCATGATAACGGCAGCATCGGGAAGGCCATCCTGACTGTCGTGGTGCTGTAAAGGAGGGACGGGAATGAACGAGACATCCAAGACCCTGCAATGGTCCCATATCTCTCCGTATTGTCTGGCCCGTACCATGCTCCGCAACTGCTGGACGATCCTGGTGGCGGCGCTGGTGTTCTCTCTGGCGGCGACGCTGGTGCTGGACTGGTTGTATGTGCCGGAATACCGGGCCACCATGACCTACGCGGTGAACTCCCGGACGACCTCTTACCTGAACACCGGCAGTCTGACCTCCACCCGTGAGGTGGCGGCGGTCATGTCAGACCTTCTGGAAACGGATCTCATGAATGAGAGCATCCGTAAGCATGACCCCCGTCTGACGGAGTTCGCCGGTACGATCACCGCCTCTCAGCTCGGTGACAGCAACTTCATCCAGGTGGATGCGGTGGCTCCCACTCCGGAGCAGGCGTTCCTGGCGCTGGATGCGCTGACGGAGGTCTTCCCGGAGCTGGCCAGCTTCATCTCCGGGCGTAACGTCATGAACATCCTCCAGCCGCCGACGGTCTCTGCCTTCCCCTCCAATATGGTGAACGAAGACCAGTTCAGCCGGATCGCGGCGATCGCCGGCGCGGTGCTGATGGCGGTACTGCTGTGTTACCTGTCGATCCAGAACGAGACCATCCAGACCCGGACCGGTGCCCGGCATCTGCTGGACGCTCCGGTGCTGGCTTCCGTCTGCCACGAGCAGAAGAACCGGACCCTGAAGACCATCCTCAAGCGCTCCAACCGGCAGGTCCAGGTGTTCGCTCCCACCACCAGCTTCAATTACACTGAGCAGATCAGCGCGGTGTGCAGTCAGCTGGAGCACGAGGCCCAGGCCCGTGGCCGGAAGGTCTTCCTGATCACCGGTGTCGGTGAGAGCGAAGGTAAGTCCACGGTGGCGGCCAATGTGGCTTCCTCTCTGGC
Source organism: Oscillospiraceae bacterium (assembly GCA_017378975.1). Taxonomy (GTDB): domain Bacteria; phylum Bacillota; class Clostridia; order Oscillospirales; family Oscillospiraceae; genus Faecousia. The sequence goes on along the minus strand of JAFNXT010000067.1, from coordinate 5,117 downwards.
GCTGAAGGGCCACAATGTGGCGCTGGTGGACTGCGATCTGCGCAAGCCTGCCATGAACCGCTTTTTCGAGGGCGTTTACAGCTCCGATATGCCCCTGAACCGGATGTTGGGCCGTCCCTACTCCCGTGAGAATCTGTTGGGGTGCATGGTCCGCCATGAGGAGCTGGGCCTGTATATGCTCTTCCCTCAGGGCTCTGACAGCCGCTCCACAGAGCTGGTCTCCGGTGAGACCATGGATCAGCTGATCCGCCAGCTCCGGGTCTTCGACTTCGTCATCATCGACTCGCCTCCCATGGGCATGTTCCCCGATGCGGAGGTGCTGGCGGACAAGGTGGATGCTTCCATGCTGATCGTCCGTCAGGATTACACCGCCGCCTGTGACGTCAATGATGCCATCGATGCTCTGCGGCAGTATCACGCAGCCTTCCTGGGCGTGATCCTCAACGATATGATCGAGTCCCTCCGCGGTCAGTACGGCTACGGCGCCAAGTATGGCAGCGGCAAGTACGGCTACGCCGGTAAATACTCCTACCATGACCACTCCTCCGGGAAAAAGGATAAGTCCGGTACCAAGACTGAGAAAAGGAAGGAGAAGTGATCTATGGAACCGAAAGTACAGGAACCGATCAAGCTGATCAATATCATGATCCGCGTCAAGAACGCCTTCTTCCAGTTCTGGCCTCTGGTGCTGGTTCTGGCGGTGCTGTTGGGTGCCTACTCCTATGTGCGTGCAAGGACAAGCTTCGTACCGATGTATGAGACCAAGGCGATCTTTACCGTGGAATCGGCGTATGAGGCGGAGGATATCTTCGGTACCGCCGCTTATTATGACCAGTACGCCGCTCAGGAACTGGCGGCGGCCTTCCCCAGGATCCTGTCTACCCAGATGATGAACGATCTGGTGGTGGAACAGCTGGAGAAGGGCTATATCAACGGCTACGCTTCGGCCTACGCCGTGGTGGATACCAATATGCTGGTGCTCACCGCCCGCAGTGCGGTGCCTCAGGATGCTTACGATTACATCAATGCCGTGATCGAGTGCTATCCTCAGGTGGCGATCTACATCGTGGACATCCCGCAGGTGAAGATCATCCAGTCTCCTGCGTTGCCTACCACTCCCTACAACAGCTTCAGCGGCTGGAGCTCTGCCGCCAAGGGCGCGATCCTGGGTGCGGCGCTTGGTTTTGCCTTCATCTTCGCCTGCGGTCTGCTGACCCGTACGATCCAGACGGCGGATGAGCTGAAGTCCGCGATCAATCTGCCGATCCTGGTGGCCCTTCCCAGAGTCACCCTGAAGAAGCGCCGGAAGACCCATCCCGTGATGGTCTCTGCCGGTTCCGATCCGAATATGGCGGAGTCCCTCCGTGGTCTGCGTCTGAAGGTGAAAAAGCTTCTGGAGGAGCCGGATAAGAAGACGGTGCTGGTCACCAGCACGATCGCCGGTGAAGGCAAGACCACCGTGGCACTGAATCTGGCCCGGGCTCTGGTCCGGGACGGTCACAAGGTGGTGGTGCTGGACGCTGACCTGAGAAGCCAGAGCATCGCCCGGATGCTGGGCGAGATGGCAGTGGGCCATTGCCTGCTGGACTGTCTGAAGGATCCGGAGATCTCCATCATGGATTGCGTCCGGACTGACAAGAACAGCACGCTGGACTATATCTCCGGTCACAGCACCGACACGCGGCACTACACCATCGAGCATCGTGCCATGAGGAAGATCATCGAGACTCTGGCGCAGAACTATGATTATGTGGTGATCGATACGCCCCCCAGTGAGGTGGTCTCCGATGCCACGGCTCTGTGCCGTTACGCCGATTGCGTGCTGTATGTGGTCCGGCAGGACTACGCCAAGCGCTCTCAGGTGATCAACGCTGTCACCACCCTGCACCAGAAGGACGTGAAGCTGTCCGGCTGTGTGTTCAACGGTGTGCCTCAGTTCCATCGGCAGTACGGCTACGGCTACCGCTCCACTTATGGCTACGGCTACGACTACGGCTACCGTAAGTACAGCGGCTATGGCAGTAAGTATGGCTACGGCTACAGCAAGTACGCCCAGAAGAAAACAGAAGACGAAGAATGAACCCAAGGGCGCGTTGCGATCGATGCAATGCGCCCTTGTTGGTCGGTATGATATACTTCTTCGCCACAAAGGTCTGTTTGTAAGCGATGCTGTATCTATGAAGGGAAACAGGAAAATGACACAAAGAATACATATCGCCAGTATATGCTTATGACAGAAAGCGAGGGATGTGCTATGGCAAAGAAGGATAAAAAGCGGATCGGTGTGGCCGGTGCGTTGATGTGGCGGATCACCGCTCTGACGATGGTCCTGTGGTTGATGGCCATGGGGACGATCACATGGTTGGGGGCCTGTGCGACCCGGGATCAGTTCCGGGCCGAGTTCCAGATGGCTGTGATGAAGCTGCCGGAATATGAGAGAAGTTCCTTTGATGATGCTGTTTTCGATATCCTGGAGCACTACGACCATCTGGACAGCATTTATTATGATCCTCCCATCGCTCTGACCGATGCGTGGGGCGGGGACTATATGGGTCATTCCATGGTCCTGCGGGACTGTGCGGAGGACTGGCACGAGGGCAGTCCGGATCCGTATCCCGGTCCGGTGATCCTGGAAGACGGGAACTACCTGTATTTCTATTTCTACTGGAGCACCTTGGTGCCGGCACCGGGGGAGGCGCGTACCGGCGGATACGCCGTCATCGATCTGGACGAGACGGCCTTCGGCAGAGAGTTCAAGACACAACTGGATGACAGGTTCCGGTCAAATGACACCCTGATGGGCAGCGATCATCAGATCGATGGCTGGACCGGCTACTTCGAAGGGGCGATGTTCCATTTGGTGTCGGTGGTAGACTATCCGGATCATTGGTCCTATGATCGGGACAAGCCTCCGGTGAATGGCAATTGGGTCACCACCGTGGGGACTGCACCGGAGGGGCAGTCGCTGGTGACGCTGTATCCGCACAGCATCAGATATCATCTGGCCTATGAAGAGCCTGTGACCGTGGACGGCATCACCTACGATACCCTTGGGGCACTGCTCCTGAGTGATGCTCCCACCGGCGAGGACAGCTTGCTCGATCCTGTCTACATCTCCAGAGTGGACATCGGAGGTCTGGACGGGGAGCCGGAGAGTCAGGTGTTGATCGGCATGCACAGCCGCCCGCTGGCCTATACGGTGGCCTCGATCTGGCCGCTGTACATCTATACGCTGATCCCTCTGGCGGTGGCGTTGCTGTTGATCTGGTGTCGGATCCGCCGTGAGTTGGTCAAGCCTATGCAGTTGATGATCCGGAAGGGGGAGGAGGACTTCACTCCGCTGTTCGACCCTGCACTGCCCCAGTGGGAGGAGGTCCGGCGACTCCAGCAGGTCTACACCCGACAGGTGCAGGAGCTGAAGAAGGAGAACACACAGCTGCGTACCGCGTTGAATTACGCAAAGGACGCGGAGGAAAGCCGTAAGAAGATGATCTCCGGCATTTCTCATGAACTGAAGACCCCGCTGGCGATCATCCACAGCTATGCCGAGGGGCTGGACGAAGGGATCGCCCGGGAGAAACAGGCCCATTATCTGGACGTGATCCTGGAGGAGACAGAGCATATGGATGCGTTGGTACTGGAGATGCTCGATCACAGCCGACTGGAGGCGGGACGGGTCCGGCTCCAGTCGGACCGGTTCTCTCTGGCGGGGTTGACACGTCAGATCCTGGATGTCTTCGATCCGCTGGTCAAAGACCGCGGCCTGACGCTGGAGACCCAGACCATGGAGGAGCTTCAGATCACGGCGGACGAAGCCCGCATCGCGCAGGCGATCCGGAATCTGATCGGCAATGCGATCAAATATACACGTCCTGAAGGGAAGATCCGGGTCAATGTCTATCATTATCAGGATAAGATCCACTTCAGCGTCGAGAACCAGTGCGACCCTCTTCCGGAGGAGGCGCTGGAGAAGATCTGGGACAACTACTACCGCTCCGAGGCATCGGAAAAGGCAAAAGGCACCGGGCTGGGCCTGCCGATCGTCAAAGCGATCATCGAACTCCACGGCGGAAGCTGTACGGCGTACAACACCAGTGAAGGTGTGAAGTTCATTTTTTCACTGAAGAATTAAAAAAATACACCTGTCATCGCGATACGCATACGAAGCGATGACAGGTGTGCTTTTAGTTTTTGGGGCTCTGGTCGGTGATGATGGCGCATTTGCCACAGATGCGGATCAGCTCATCGGTGAGGGCATCGTCAGCGCTCTCGGCCCAGATGTTCCATGCCTTGTCGTCCTTGACGTAAAGACACTGGACACGGGTCAGATCGGGGTCCTGGAGCACCAGATAGTAGCCGATGCCGGTGGAGGAACCCACCCAGATCTTCTCGTGGTCGTCCTGGAGTTCCTTCTGGAGATACTTGGCGTAGTCGGCAGAGGTCTGGGCGTAGCCGCCGGTGAGCTTGGAAGGTGTCCCAAACTCCACACCGCCCTGGATATTCACGTTTTGGAAGGTGAATTTCCCTTCCGCTTCGCCGGTGGTGTAGGTATCATCAAGGTAAAAGTGGAGGCCCTGATATTCCACAGGGACTCTGGTGGTGCCCTGCGTGGGCTCGGTGGCCTGCGTGGTCTCCACAGGGGATGTGGTTTCGGTGGGCTGAACGGTGGGGGTGGTGTCGGCGGTCTGGCTGGGCTGGGGATCCTCCTGTCCGCAGGCGGCAAGGCAACAGCACACAGCGGCGGCAGACAGGGCGATGGCGATCGTTTTCTTCATTTCGAACATGGTCAAGCCTCCTTTGTTTGTGTGCATCATAGCCCATTTTTGGGGAAAAGTCAAGAAGGGTGCGAATGAGTCGTCCGGACCGTGACGGGATGTGACTAATGTGACCGTAGGGCGGGGGCTCGCCCTCGCCGCTCAGGATCCCTCCGGCACGGATGACGCCGTGCCGCCCTACGGGGGGACGTGCAGGATGACCGTAGGGGCAGGTCTCCTGACCCGCCCGTCCGGGATCCATGGGATCCCGGAAAGCGACGAAGCACCACTTGCACGGTCCTGACGGACCGTGAAGGGAGGGTCAGTGATGTATAGTGTAGTAACATAGTTTACACATTGTGC
>JAFNXT010000066.1 GCA_017378975.1 Oscillospiraceae bacterium | reverse complement strand
GGGTCAGTGACCCTCCCTTCACGGTCCGGCAGGACCGTGCAAGTGGTATCCCGTCGCATCCCGGGATCCCATGGATCCCGGAAGGGCGGGTCGATGACCCGCCCCTACAAAACTCCTTGACAAAAACCCAAAATTAAACTATGATGTTACCATCCCACATGACTGACGGATCTTAAGCGGGCTGACCGCTGTGGAGTGTGGGTGGATGATGCCGACCGTCTGGGCGATCTGGGACACCGGATCGCCCTTTTTTCGTAGTCCCCCTCCGTGCCCATATGTCATCCTGAGGCGGCGTGAGCCGCCGAAGGATCTTCGCAGCAGGTGCCAAGATCCTTCGGTCCGCTTTGCTCGCTCAGGATGACACGGTGATCGGAGGAAAAAATAAAACGAGGTGTATCGTTATGAAAAAGCTCCAAAATATGCCCCAGAAGTCCTTTATGAAGCTGTTCTTCGCCTTCATCACGGTGTGCTTCCTGGTGGCCGCTGTTTGCATGGGCGACCGGGGCGATATGTTCACCGGCCTGTGGAAGATCCTCTCCCAGCCCAGCAAGGTCTCCACCAACTACTTCGCTCTGGGTGGCTACGCCGCGACCTTCCTGAACATGGGTCTGCTGGCGGTCATCTGTCTGGCGCTGTACTGCCTGAAGGATGCCGTGATCAACCCCGGCTCTACGCTGGCCTTCCTGCTGACGGTGGGCTTCGGTTCCTGGGGCATCAACATCCTGAACGTCTGGCCCACCTTCCTTGGTGTGGTCGTCTACTGCCTGCTGAAGAAGGAGAAGCTGACAGGCCACGTCAACACCATGCTCTTCTCCACCGGCATCGCCCCTCTGATCACGGAGCTCATGGTCCGCTATCCCGGCGAGCAGGTGGGCTTCACCTTCGTGGGCGTGTTGCTGTCGCTGGCGGTGGGTCTGACGATCGGCTTCCTGCTGCCTGCCGGTCTTGCCTTCTCTCCCAAGGTCCATAAGGGCATGGACCTGTACTCCGCCGCTCTGCCTATCGGTATGATGGCCTTCTTCCTGCAGGCGGTGCTGTACAAGACCATGGGCGTGGCCCTGCCTGCCGCCCCTGCTGCCGACACTCTGCAGGTGGCATCCACCAAGATCGCCGCGATCTTCGGCGGCGTGGTGTTCGGTATCTGCGTGATCGTGGCCTTCCTCATGGGCTGTAAGCCCAAGGATTACTGGCAGATCCTCCGGGATCCCGCGCTGGTCACCAACATCCAGGGCACCTACGGCAACGCCGGGTTCCTGATGAACGTGGGCGTGTACGGCCTGTTCATCCTTGCCTACTATCTGGCGATCGGCGGCACCTTCAACGGTGTCACCTTCGGCATCATCTTCTGCATGCTGGCCTGCTGTAACTCCGGTTCCCATCCCGGCAACGTCTGGCCAATCATGGTGGGCTACGTCCTGTCCAGCTTCGTCTTCATGGGCCTGTCCAAGCTCACCGGCGGCAACTTCGCCGGTGCCGCCAACGCGCAGGCGATCATGGTGGGTCTGTGCTACGCCAACGGCCTGAGCCCCATCGCCGACAAGTACGGCTGGCCCTTCGGCATTTTGGCCGCCTCCATGCACTATGTGCTGGTGACCTCCGTGCCTGCCCTCCATGGCGGTTACTGCCTGTACAACGGCGGCTTCACCGCGGCCCTGATCTGCCTGATCCTGGTCCCCCAGCTGGAGCGCTTCACCGCCACCAAGGAAGAGCGCAAGCTCCGCAAAGCCGCCAAGACTGCCTGATATCTGTAGGGGCGGGTCACCGACCCGCCCGTCGCCGGTCCGAAAGGACCGGCGCATTTTTTCATCTGGAGGGACGGGTCACTTGATCCGCCCGTCCGGGATCCATGGGATCCCGGAATGCGACGGGGTACCACTTGCACGGTCCTGACGGACCGTGAAGGGCGGGACACTGTCCCGCCCCTACAATGGACGGATCGGTGTGACCGTAGGGGCGGGTCAGTGACACGCCCTTAGCTGCCCGGAGGGCAGCGCATCAACGTGTCGATATTGCCGGGATCCCGTGGATACCGAAAGGGCGGCTCGGTAGGCCGCCCCTACAGTGGGCGGTGTCCCACCAATGTCTTGCATATCCTTCT
>JAFNXT010000065.1 GCA_017378975.1 Oscillospiraceae bacterium | reverse complement strand
GTTATTTTGAAGATAAATACAAGTATCGTACACATCTTCATGCATATAGAGAAAATAATTGGAAATATTATCTTCAACTGGACCACTATAACCGCAAGACCATACGTCTTGACAAGATCCAAACCGTGGTGCTGGATGAAGCCGACCGGATGCTGGACATGGGCTTCTTCAAAGACGTGACCCGGATCATCGAAAAGGTCAAAAACCGCCGCAATCTGGGTCTGTTCTCCGCCACGATCTCTCAGGAGGTCATGACGGTGAGCTGGATGTACCAGCGTGACGAGGTGGAGATCACCGTAGAGCCCAAACAGGAAGACCGCCCCGATATCGACCAGTTCTGCATGACCGTCACCCCTCTGCAGAAAGCCGAAGCCACCCTCCGTCTGATCCGGACGCAGGGCTATGAGCGGGTCATGATCTTCTGCAATACCAAGCATATGTGCCAGCGGCTGTCCGATGAATTCCAGCGGGCAGGTCTTGGCTGTGACTGCATCCACGGCGACATCCGCCAGAGCCAGCGTGAAAAGACCATGCAGGCTTACCGTGACGGCAAGCTGGCCGTTCTGATCGCCACCGACGTCGCCTCCCGTGGTATCGACGTGGACGATGTGGACTGCGTCATCAACTTCGACGTCCCCGATGAGAACGAATACTATGTCCACCGGATCGGCCGTACCGGCAGAGCCAAACGAAAGGGCGTGGCATGGAGCATCATCGGTAACTTCCCCGAGAAGGCCAAGCTGGATGAGATCGCAAAGTATTCCAACTACGCCATCAAGCCCATGATCCTGGGTGAGGACGGGACCCTGACAGAAGAGCAGGTCAAGGCTCCCACGCCTCCCAAGAGGCGGTTCCGTTGAACGCACGGGAGCAGGGCTTCCTGCTTCTGTCCAGCCAGCTTGGGGACCCAGCCCGTCATCCCTTGACCACCGCCCAGCTCCGCCAGTTGGGCCGCCGGGTCCGTGTCCGGGATGCGACCACCGAAGACCGGGAGCTCCTCCCCGAAGACCTCACAGCCTTAGGTTACGGCCCCGACATGGCCCGACGGATCATCCGGCTCCTGCAGGACGAAGCGCCGCTTCATCACTATCTGCAACGGGGCAACACCAAGGGCTGTATCCCCATCAGCCGGGTCAGCGAGGGATACCCCATGACCGTCCATAACCGGTTAGGTGACGATGCTCCCGGATGCATTTGGGCCAAGGGCGACCTTTCCCTCCTGCAGTTCCCGGGCGTGGCTCTGGTAGGCAGTCGGGACATCAGCGGTGCCGGTTTGGACTTCGCCAAGGCCGTCGGGATGGAAGCGGCGAAGCAGGGCTTCGTCCTGATCTCCGGAAACGCCCGTGGCGCGGACCGTGCCGCTCAGGACAGTTGCCTGCAAAACGGCGGTCAGGTGATCTCCATCGTGGCAGACGAGCTGGAGCGCCACCACCCCACGGACAGGATCTTGTACCTCAGCGAGGACAGCTTCGACCTCCCCTTCTCCGCCCAACGGGCACTGAGCCGGAACCGCCTGATCCATTGCATGGGCCTGCGGACCTTCGTGGCGCAGGTCTCCCTCCATCACGGTGGCACATGGGACGGGTCCGTGAAGAACCTTCGCAACAACTGGAGCCCCCTGTATTGCTACGATGACGGCTCCCCCGCCGCTCAGGAGCTCCTTCAAATGGGAGCCGGTGCAGTCGATATCGGGGATCTCCGGGACATCCCAGCCCTTCCGATCCGGTTCATGGATCTGTTCAACAGTTGAAAAACAGTGTGCGTTGCGACCCCCGTCGGTTTTGCAACGCACACTGTTTTTAGATGTTACTGGATATGGGCGTGATCGCTGATATGGTCCTGACAGTAGCAGTAATACCCATTACAACGGGAACAGTACCGGAACTCCAGCTGAGGATCCGACACATCCGTCCGGCCGCAGATCGTACACCGGTGGTTGTAGGGAGCCTTGACCTTGGCAACGCTGGCCTCGTAGGACCCGGCGCTGGGGAACGGGATGGGCTTTGATGCCGGCTTCACCGGCTTCCTCTTCCGGAACAGCCGCAGGAAATTGGCGCGCCAGGACATGGGCAGGACATTGGCCACATCCTGTCCAAAGAACAGGAAGTAGTTGGCAAAGCAGATCACGGAGAACAAATTCACCGGGAAGGGATCCGTGATCAGACCGATCAGCGAAAAAGCAAGATACAAAACGCCAAAGACCCAAGCCCTCACGGGGATGATGAACATCACCAAAAACTGAGCGTTGGGATACATGGTGGCATATCCCAGCATCAAGCTCAGGTTCAGATAAGCGGCATCGGCTCTGCCTCCGAAGATCATACAAAACACGTCCATCATCAGGATACCGCAAAGATAATACAAGTTGGACCGGCAGGTGCCCCAAACGTTCTCCATGGCTTTTCCAAGAGACCAGTAGCACACCAGCGAGATCATGGTGAACAGCAGGGATCCCGCGCTGTACGTCAGCGGATAGGTGATCAACCGCCACACCTGTCCCCGCAGGATCAGCTCCCGGTCAAAGCAAAGGACCGAATACAGGAAATAATTCTGGGCGAAATAACTCATGAGGAACACGAGTGCCGTCCCCAGACTGATATAAAGCATCAGATTCGGGATGCCCTTGTTCCGGTGACGGTAGCAAAACCGCTCGAAGCGGTTACGAAGACTTTTCAAACCTGTCATCTCCTAAAGCGTAGTAGT
>JAFNXT010000064.1 GCA_017378975.1 Oscillospiraceae bacterium | reverse complement strand
GTTCATTTCGTCTTTGCGTTATTCAGTTTACAAGGTACAGCCGCTCGCCGTAGCGAACTTTGACATTATAGCAGAAACTCTTTCGTTTGTCAAGAACTTTTTTCAAGCTCTTTCGAAGTTTTTCTGCTCGCTGTCCTCCCGGCTCAGGACCGTTCATCAGACAGCTTATGCATTCTAGCACAGCGCCAAGCGTTTGTCAAGAACTTTTTTCGTTTCTCGTCATTTTTCTTGGCCTCAGGCCTTCCTGCCGCGACCCCTCACCGGAGCGCTTGCATATACTAGCAGACACAGCCTCGTTTGTCAAGCACTTTTTCGATCTTTTTTCCTATTATTTGTCAGCGGTACGATCGTCCACAACAGGAACGCAAATGCCGTAAAAACCTGCTCCGGGACCCTCATATCCAGCAATACCCAACCACCTGCCACGGCGGCGGCAGCATAGATCGTCCCTCTCCCCCAGCCTTCCTTATGTCGTTCCACCGCTTCCGCCGCAACGCTCAGCAACAGCGTCAAGCAACAAAACCACCCCACCGTCATCCCTGCCGACAGCACCGCCTCGAAGCGGCGCGCTACTCCCAGCACCTCAAGGCTTCTGGTCATCTCGTAAAACGCATCCATCGCCCCGGCCGCGACCCACGGTGAAAGCACCCCTCCCGTGATCAGGGACGCCACCACACCGATACCGACCGGCACCACCGCCCTTGGCGAGCTCCCTTTCGCCTTCAACAAATATACCGCCGCCCCCGGAAGCAAGGCCACCGCGACCCCCATCCATGGGATGTCTCCCTTCGACGGCATCAGCCAGCGCCAATGTACTTCCCTGACCGCAGTGCCCAACACCAGCAGATACAGCCCCAGCACGAACCAGAACAGCACACAACCGACCCTCGCCGCCGCGGAAGACCCTTTCCCTGCCGACCATGCCGCCAATGCCAGCAGGATCAGCGGTACCCCCGGTGCGTTGTCCCCCGGCCAACTCCCGGCCGAGGCCCTCGCCAACACACCGGCCGCCAACGTTGCAAACATCGCCCGCAGGATCCATAGCTTATCGCTCCGATCCCCGTCCTGCCGCCACACGGTCCATACTGCGACACCCGAGGCCACAGCCACCGCCATCACCGCCGGCCAGGGATATCCCGACATCCATCTCACCAGCACCGGTACCACGGCCGCGAAGCACCAGCTCCCCAACTGCCTTGCCGGGATCTTCTCACGAAACAAGTTCCAACCTCCCATCCTTTTCTTCCAGTCGCGAGAGCCTCCGCTCCCCCGCCCGGTACAGCGAGACCGTAGTCTCCGGTCCATGCACCTGAAGATACGCCCCCACCGTCTCCGGATCCGCATCCCCGATACAGACCATACAAGAGGGGCGAAGACGTTCCCCCATCTCCAGTATCAAAGCAGGGTCCTCCCTGTCCACCAGCAAATACTCTGCCGTATCCAGCACGACCACACCTTCGGCTCCCTCATGGAGCGCTTCCAACGCCGCCGATATATCCATACCGGCGCCCCATGCCCCCACATCCGTCCGGATCTCGACCTGTGCGCCTTCATGAGCCACACGGACCACCTGCACCGGCCGCAGTTTCCCCACATCCACACCGGACTTGGGGGACCACAAAAGCGCCAACGCCGCCAGCGCCCAGATCCACCGTTTCATCCTTTCGCCCTCCATCTTTTCGCCGAGCCGTATACGATCTTCGGCACCGCGCCATCCGAGAAGGGCATCAAATAGGCCCGACCCATACTTTCAAGCCCCGACAGATGCACCAAAAGGGCCACTGCCCCCACCGTCACGCCAAACAGCGCCCCCACCGCACCCAACACCGCGATCAGGAAACGCCATACCCGCACCGCTTCCGCCAACGCCCGGTCCGGCTGTACGAACCCACAAACTCCTGCCGTGCTGACCACGATCAATGCCGCCGGAGAGATCAGCTTTGCCTCAACCGCGGCAGTCCCCACCACGATACCGCCGATGATCGACACCGACTGCCCGATGGCCTGAGGCAGATGGATGCCGGATTCCTGCAAAAGCTCAAAAGCCACCAGCAGACCCAACACCTCCACCGCCGTGGAGAACGGCACCGAGGACCTACTTTCGATGATGGACCTGAGAAGCGGCAACGGGATCATCTCATGATGGAAGGTGGTCATGGCGATGAACGCACCCGGAAGCAACAGCCCCACCACCAGCGCCAGATACCGCAGTACCCGGATACAGGATGCCGACACCCGGTCTATGCTCCGGTCCTCCGGGCTGTCCATGAGCCGCCCCAGATCCACCGGTGCCAGATACCCCTGAGGGAGCCCGTCCACCAGCACCCCGATCCGTCCCTCCATGAGCCCCTGACAGAACCGGTCCGTCCGTTCCGTATATTGTATCAAAGGGAAGGCCGTCCCCCGTCCGCCGGTGACCGACTCCTCCACCGTAGCCGGACTGATCAGCGCCTCTACTGTAAGCTCGCTCATCCTGCGTTTCATACGCTCCACCAGTTCCGGCTCCGCCGTGCCCTCCAGCCATACCACCGAAACATTGGTCAGTCCTTTCTCTCCCACCTGCGTCTCCCAGATCCGAAGCTCCGGCGCACGCAGATGCCGCCGGATCAGACTGGTGTTGGACCGTGAGGTCTCCACGAAGGCATCCTTCGGACCCTTCACCGTGTTCTCCACCTGAGGCGGCGAGATGCCACGCTTCTCCGGGGTCTTCACCTCATACGCCACCGCTCCCGCCCCCGGGAACAGCAGAACACAAAACCCGTTCACCAGCTTCAATGCCACCGCGTCCAGATCCGGGCAGTCATCCGCCACGGAATTGTACACCGCCCCAGCCAGCGCCTGCTCGTACAACTCCTCCATGGAATCCCCCCGAAGCCGTTCCGCTACCGGATGTACCACGAAGTCCGACGCATCGCCCCCGGCCGTCAACCCGTCGATCGCATAATAATGTATGCTCCATGGGCCGCACCGAAGCTCCCGTGCCACCAGATCCGCCGTCCCTCCGAAGATCTCCATGATCCTCTCATGGGTCAACGCGCCCGGATACCTGCATCCCATCTTCTTCACCTCTCAGACAGTATCCCCCGACCGGAACAGAATATAATTGCAATTTCCTTATTTTAATGATATAGTGGGCACCAAACACGAAAGGAGCCCCAGCCATGTCCCATACCATCGCCGCCGTATCCACCGGTCATCAGATCTCCGCCATCGGTATCATCCGTCTTTCCGGCGAGGAGAGCTGCGCCATCGCCCAGAAGGTGTTCACCGCTATGAACGGCCGCCCCCTGTCTGAGGCGCCGGACCGGAAACTGCTTCTGGGCCAGCTCCACGACCGCACCGGTCGCCCGATCGATCAGTGCATGGCGGTCTACGCCCGGGAACCGCATACCTATACCGGCGAGGACACGGTGGAGTTCCATTGCCACGGCTCTCCTGCCGTGCTGGCCGCCGGGCTGGATGCCCTGTTCGCCGCCGGTGCCCGACCTGCCCAGCGAGGGGAGTTCACGAAGCGGGCCTTCCTTAATGGGCAACTGGATCTGACGCAGGCGGAAGCCGTGATCGACCTGATCGAAGCGGACACCGCCGATGCCGCCGCCAATGCCGCCGGCCAGGTGGGCGGCAAGCTGAAAAAGAAGCTCTCACCCATCTATCAGGATCTGACGGACCTTTGCAGCCACTTCCATGCGGTGCTGGACTATCCCGATGAAGACATCGAGGATTTCGGTCTGGAGAATTATGCCGCTACGCTCCGCACCCACGCCAAGACCCTCTACGCCCTGTCCCAGACCTACGGACAAGGCCGGATCCTGCGCCACGGTGTGGCCGCCGCCATCGTAGGCAAGCCCAATGTAGGCAAATCCAGCCTGTTGAACGCTCTGGCCGGCTTCGACCGGGCGATCGTCACCGACATCCCGGGCACCACCCGTGATACCGTGGAGGAATCGGTGATGCTGGGCCCCACCCGTCTGCGGCTGATCGATACCGCCGGCATCCGTGAAACGGCAGACACCGTGGAGGCCATCGGCGTGGAGCGTTCCCGGCAAGCCGCCGAAGAAGCGGACCTGATCCTCTTCGTCTGCGACGGCTCCCAGCCCCTGTCCCCTGAGGACGAAGATATCATCGATCTTTGTGGCGAACACGATAACGCCATCGCCCTGATCAACAAAACGGACCTCGGCAACGCCGTAGTGCCCGGAGACCTGCCCTTCACCATGGTGATCCCCATCTGTGCCAAGACCGGCGAGGGTCTGGACCAACTCTCCGACGCAGTGGAAGTCCTGTTCCAGCAGGACCTGCCCTGTGACGGCTCCCTCCTGACCAACGCCCGACAGTATGACGCCGTCCGCCGGGCCTATGATGCCATGCTCCGCGCCCTTCAGGGCCTGAAGCTGGGCCTGACCCCTGATGCGGTGCTCACGGACGTGGAGGAAGCCATGTCCGCCATGGGCGAAGTCACCGGCAACACCGTCCGGGAAGACATCACCGCCCGGATCTTCGAACGCTTCTGCGTAGGAAAATAACACCAAAGGAACGACCTGCAATGATCTATCTAGATAATTCCGCCACCACCCGGCCCTGCCCGGAAGCGGTGACCGCCATGACCGCCGCCATCACCGAACGTTGGGCCAACCCCAGCGCCCTCTATGGCTTCGGCATCGAGGCCGCCCACGACCTGCGTACCGCCCGAAATCAGGTAGCCGCCGCCCTTGGCGCCGAGCACGACCGGGTGTTCTTCACCTCCGGCGGCACGGAAGCTGACAACTGGGCCGTTTTCAGCACCGCCAAACGTTACGGTAAAAAGAACAAGCACATCATCACCACCGCCATCGAGCACCACGCCGTCCTGCACCCCATGAAGGAGCTGGAAGCGCAGGGCTTCGAGGTCACCTACCTCCAGCCTGACCACATGGGGCGGATCGGTCTGGATGCTCTGAGATCCGCTCTGCGGAAGGATACCTTCCTGGTATCCATCATGATGGTCAACAATGAGACAGG
>JAFNXT010000063.1 GCA_017378975.1 Oscillospiraceae bacterium | reverse complement strand
TCGGTCTCCAGCTTCTGGTAGTTCTGGGGGACCATCTCGATCTGGGCGGAGACGAAGGTGTACTTGCTCAGACCTGCGACCACGGCGTTGAAATCGTCGGGCAGGGTGTAGATGGTGAACACGTCGCCGTCGGCTTCGAAGTCGTCGGCACCGGCCTCCATGGCATCCATCATGACGGTCTCTTCGTCCAGCTCCTCTTCGGAGTTGTCGATCACCAGCACGCCCTTCTTGTCGAAGGACCAGCTCACACAGCCGGAAGCGCCCAGATTGCCGCCGTACTTATCGAAGTGGTGGCGCATGGAACCGGCGGTACGGTTGCGGTTGTCGGTCATGGTCTCCACGATCACGGCCACGCCGCCGGGGCCGTAGCCTTCGTAGGTGATGGACTCGTAGTTGTCGCCGCCGCCGGCACCGGAGGCCTTCTCCAGGCAACGCTTGATGTTATCGTTGGGCATATTGGCGGCCTTGGCCTTGGTGATGACGGTGGCCAGACGGGAGTTGTTGGCAGGATCGGTGATGCCGCCGCCCTCCTTCACCGCCACGATCAGCTCCTTGGCGATCTTGGTGAACGCCGCGGCACGCTTGGCGTCCTGCGCGCCCTTGGTCTTTTGGATGTTATGCCATTTGGAATGTCCGGACATAAGTATCTTCCCTTCGTTCGTTCTATATTATCCGATATATTCTAGCACTAAGGTGAGGAAAAATCAATAGTTTTTGAGAAAATGAAGTGGGACCACGATGACGTCCCGGTTCAACTTTTATTCCATACGGTCAGTGTACGGCGTGTCTTCGATGCCCTTCGACCGGAGTTTGAAGACCAGTCTGTCCAGCAACGGTCTACATACAGACCGGAACCACTTGGTCTCACCGAACCATTGGACGAGCGAGGGGCTGATCGCGTAATAGGCACGGATGAAGCCTCTGCCGAGCCGTGTGGTGGACAGGACTTCATCGCGGTATCGACGAAGGGTCCATACTTGGGGATGGTCGTACGATCCGTAGACGCAGGTGGCGATATAGCAACCGCTCTTTTTTGCTTTTGGGGTGGGAAGCGCTTGGTTCTCGGTGGGTGTGAAAGCGCTGTTGCCAATTTCAGGTCTGGCAGAGCGTTGATCGAAATGATGGATGCGAGCGACAGGCAGGCTCGAAAGGATCTCACCGATCCGTTTCTTGATATATTCGGGATCGACCCCATACGAAGTCCATAGCTTCAGGATGGGGATCCCTGCTTCCTCGCAAATCTTTTGAACTTTTTCGTCTCGTTCCTTCCGGTCTTTGTTCAGGTGTGTTTGATCATTGATCTCAATGATGAAAAGGGGGCTATAGTTTGCATCGGTGACAAGGAAATCGACGATCCGGAACAACTCGTTGTGATAACGTGCGCCATCTGTCCGTTCGATGAAAGATGCCAGATCGATCTGGGGGAAAATATGATGACCGTCCGGAACGGCACTTTTGATGGCTTCAAAAAAACGTTGCTCGGTCTGACTGATCAAAGTTTTTCGTGCGTCATACAGGTATCCGTCACTGCCGGTCGGGGCGGTGGGGATAAGGCAGGGAGCGTCGTGATGATGCCAGCTCCCACATTTTTCACACTTGATGATCTCACCGGTCTCTCTTTTCCGGTTACAGCTACGGCAAAGCGGGTACTTTCCGCTTTCCATCCCACATACTTTGCATTTCATGAAACGTACCTCACTACATTTTTTATGTGTGTCGATGTTCTGGTCTTGGAATACCGTGGATCTGCCGGAATGCGTCAAAAAACGGGTCTGTGCGTTTCGGAGGGGATCCGTGTGATGGGACGGACTCCCCCCGGCCTCGCTTTGCTCGTCCAACCCCCTCGTAAACGAGGGGGGCGAGGTCGCGGTGGATCACAGGAAGTGGATGCAGT
>JAFNXT010000062.1 GCA_017378975.1 Oscillospiraceae bacterium | reverse complement strand
TCGATCATCATCTTCTGGGGCAGTCTGTACAGCGGCTGTGCGGTCATGGCCCTGATCATGATCCCCTCAGTCTATCTGTATAACCGCTTCATCAACACCGACCGTGAGAACGAATTCTCCGACGATTGAACCAACAAGAACATGCCCCCCTCACTCGTGAGGGGGGCAAGTTCGTTGCTCTGAGGGGGGACGTGGCGGGAGATCCGCCCGGAAAACCGTCAGACCTTTTTCAGATGGATCAGGCCTGTGGATAAGTCGTAGGTCACGTCATAGGTGCCGGGTTGGAGGATGATGCTGGTGTTGCCACTGCTGCCGTAGGGGACGGTGGTGTCCGGGGACAGGGCTTCCGTGCCGATCCAGAAGGACGTGTCGGGACGGTAGATCTTGAACCGGAACTCCCGTGTGAAGCTCAGCCGGTAGGTCAGCTTCCCGTCGGTCTGCGTCATGCGGTATTCCTCACGGTCGGTCCAGTCGTTGAAGTCGCCCCGGATGTAATATTTCACTTCCTTGTTCTGTGGGGTGGAGGAGGCGTACTGGTCCACCCGGGCCAGGAAGCTGGGCAGGCTCCCCAGCTTGCGGCTCATGAAGTCCCGGTAGGACAGGTTGGAGCCGGAGCCCAGAGGGGCGGTCTTGGCCAGATCGAAGGGCAGGCCCCACAGGTTCCCCAGCGATACGCTGGGCTTCACGTTTTGGGCATACAGCCGCTGGGCGGTCTGGAACCGTGTGCCGAAGGCGTTGGCGCTGATGAGGGGGTCACAGCTCACACGCTCGAGCACCTTGGCGAAGTCCCGGACGTACCAGCCGCCGGCCACCACGGAATACAGATACAGAGGGTTTTTCTGCGCTTCTCCGGTGTCGTTGCGGTAGGCGGAGAAGGGATCGTCACGGGTCATGGCATGGCCCGAAGGATCCCAATGGACCGCCACGCCGAAGACCCGGTCGCAGTCATAGGGGATGATGATGGCCTTCCCGGAGCTTTTCAGGAAATACAGATAGAAGTTGGAATAATTGTTCCTCAGATCGTCGGGGTTGCCCGCGAACCATGACACCGCGGCGTAGCTCAGGAAGTTATCCACATCCACCAGCTGGGCGAAACGCTCTTTGGTGACCGTGCCGGCGTTCAGACCGTTGATCAGTGCCTTCAGGGAGGCGTGCTGAGAGGTCTTTTTGTTGGATTTCAGATCGTAGGCGTAGAATTTGCCTTCGTCCTCGTTCTCGATGCCCACGGACCGGAAGCCTGTGAAATCGGCACCGCTGCACTTATACAGGTCGCCGCCCAGATCCTGGGCCGGGAGCCGTTTGGAGAGGAACACCTCGTCCACAGGCTCACCCACGGTATAGACACCCAGATGGACGCCGCTCCAGTCCATGGAGCACAGGTTCAGCCGGGGGGCCAGCA
This sequence comes from Oscillospiraceae bacterium, assembly GCA_017378975.1. GTDB lineage: Bacteria > Bacillota > Clostridia > Oscillospirales > Oscillospiraceae > Faecousia. The sequence continues at coordinate 306 of JAFNXT010000062.1, read as the reverse complement.
CGCCTTGGGACTGGTACAGGTCATAGGCGTAAAGCTCTTTGATGTAGGAAGCATCCTCGCACTTGTTCCACCGGAGCTCCAGCTTCTCCAGCGTGGCGAAGGTCCGGTTTTTCCGGGCTTTGCGAAGCTCCTTGTCGGGCCATTTTTGGGCATCGGCGCCGTAGTAGGTCGCGTCATCGAAGGTCTCCTGGAAGTCCAGCTTGAAGTGGATGCCGTTGTAGATCCCCTTCTGGGCATCATAGAAGGCCATCCGGGAGGTGTTGCCCTTCATGCGCACGCCCACGTCCTTGATCTCATAGGCCACGC
>JAFNXT010000061.1 GCA_017378975.1 Oscillospiraceae bacterium | reverse complement strand
TCATCCCGAGACCAGTCCGCAGACTGGTCGTGGGGATCCCCCGGTCGGTAGGGAAATGTATCGAAAACTTCCCTAAAAAATTAGGGGATCGCCACGTCGGGCTTTGCCCTCCTCGCGAAGACATGGTTTTTCGACACGCTGAACGCTCCTGCCATCCGGCAGGAGCGTTTTTTCACACGAGATATGAGATACGGGATGATAAACGGTCATCTCGTATCTGACCTTGACCTTCTGCCGAAAAAATGCTATCCTTACACCCAAAGAGGTGATCGTATGACAGTCCGGGAGATGGCCCGGTGTGGGATATTTTCGGCGTTGCTGGCGGTCTGTGGCTGGCTGGCGTTGCCCTTGGGGGACGTGGCGGTGACGATGCAGACCTTCGGGGTATTGCTTGCGCTGGGTGTGCTGGGCGGAAAGCTTGGCACCGTGAGCATTTTGGTCTACCTCCTGCTGGGGGCGCTGGGGCTCCCGGTGTTCTCCGGCTTCCAGGGAGGGCTGGGGGTCCTGCTGGGGCCTGCGGGAGGCTATCTCTGGGGCTTCCTGCTCTCCGGGATCCTGTTCTGGTGCTGTGGACCGTTCCTGGGGCTGACCCTTCGGATGGTGCTGGCGCTGATCGCCTGCTATGTGTGCGGTACCCTTTGGTACTGTTTTTCATACATGGACGGAGGTCTTTGGGCGGTCCTGCTCAAATGCGTGGTCCCGTTCCTGATCCCGGACGGTCTGAAGCTGTGGCTGGCCCGGTCTCTTACTTCGCGTATCCGAGCATATTCGTGATGTTGCACACCATATGTAGGGCGGCTGGCTGTCCCCCGCCGTCGCAGATCCTGTGGATCTGCGGACCATATTCGTACCATTTATCGCCCTGACGGGCGATGTGATCTGGCACAGCGAGATCACCGGCAAGGGCATGCCCTTGCCCTACGAACATATATGACCGATACTATAAATATAGGGGGATCCTATGGACTGCATTTTTGAAAAAACACATACCGTAGAGCCGATCGCCGTGGACCGGTATGGCCGGCTCCTGCCTTCCATGGCCCTGCGGTACGCACAGGAGATCGCCGGAGAGCACTGTGAAAGGATATCCTTCAGCTATGGACAGTTGTTACAGCGGGGCCTGTTCTGGGCGGTGGTTCGCAACCGGCTCCAGATCTACCGGATGCCCACCGTGGGCGAACAGATCCGCCTTCGTACCTGGCCCATGCCCACCACCCGGACCGCCTATCCCCGTGCCACCGAGGCGTTGGATCAAAATGGGGAAGTGCTGTTCCGCTCCGTGAGCCTGTGGGTGCTGATGGATAGGGACCAGCGGACCATGGTCCTGCCGGCCAAAAGCGACGTGGTAGTGGAGGGCGTCTTGCTGGGCACCGAGCCGGAAGGCCCCCGATCCCTGCCGCCCCTGACGGAAGGGGACTGCCGGACACGGCAGGTCTGCTACACGGACCTCGACCGCAACGGACACATGAACAACGCCAAATATCTGGACTGGGTCTTCGACCTGCTCCCGGCCAGCTTCCACCGGGACCATCCGGCGGCGGACATGACCCTGTGCTATCTCAATGAAGCGCTGGAAGGACAGACGCTGACCCTCCTGCACCGTTTCCACAGCGACGGACAGTTCCTTGTGGATATCCGCCGGGAAAACGGCCAGGACCACGACCGGATCTTCTCCGCCAGGATCGACGTGACGTAG
>JAFNXT010000060.1 GCA_017378975.1 Oscillospiraceae bacterium | reverse complement strand
TCTTCGACGCCCTGATGCGCATGTTGCACCCCTTCATGCCCTTCCTCCATGGACTGGAGCGGTGTCCATCTGGGAGTCTACACCGTGGGCGAGCCGGTGGACGAGGTGTTCCTGGCCAAGCGGCTCCCGGCCAACGAGCTGGGCGGCGACCTGTACAAGTGCGGCGGTGCCGACTTCACCAACACGAACTCCATCGGCATCGAGAACGAGGACAAGGGCCAGTTCTACAGCTATGACCTGAAATCCAACAAAAAGACCTCCCAGCATACGGCCCTGAAGGGCCTGATCAATGGGCTGAACGCCGGCAACGTCACCAAGGAGCGCTTCGCCCAGCTGGTGGATGTGGACAACTTCCTGAGCTACGCCGCCGTGTCCTGGTTCGTGGGGAATCCCGACGATCTGCGGAACAATTACAACAACTTCTATCTGTATTTCCTGAAAAGCTCCGGCAAGGCCATCATCATCCCCTATGACTGCGACCGCTGTTTAGGCGTGGCGGTCCATTGGGATCCCTCCGGCCACGCCCTGACCCGGGACGATCCCTTCTCCGCCTACCGCAACGACACCGGGGACGCCCAGCGAAACCCCATGTATCTGTATTCCGTGGTGGCCGGCGGCTGGTATGTCCGGGAATTCGCCAAGGTGCTTGAGCGGGTCGACCGGGATCCTCTGCTGAGCGCCAACACCTTCGCCCAGCGGTTCCAGACCGCCCAGCGGCACTATGCCAGCTCCGTGAAGCCCAGCAAGTCTTTGGGCAACCTCTGGGGCCTGCCCTTCGATCTTGCCAAGACCGCTCCGCTGGGCTCCGGCCAGAACCTGTCCTATCGGGACTTCATGAGCCGGAAGCTGGGGAGCCTCCAGAGCTTCCTGAACAAGGTGGACCAGTACGCCTCCTCCACGCCCCAGAAGAAGGAGATCAAGTATTACATCCGCGGCAACTTCAACGACTGGACCGACCGTGAGGAATACCGCATGACCGAGAAGGACGGGATGATGACCTTCCGGCTGAAATTCTCTGAGCAGTTCCGCTTCAAGGTCTACCGCCCGGACACGGGCGCTTGGTACGGTACGGAGGTCCTGTCCCCGGACACCACCGTCCCCTACGACAGCAGCGGCAACACCAGCATCATCCTCCAACCCGGCACCTATGACGTGACCTTCGACCCGGTGACCTGCGTGATCCATCTGAAAAAGGTCTGACGGTTTTCCGGGCGGATCTCCCGCCACGTCCCCCCTCAGAGCAACGAACTTGCCCCCCTCACAAGTGAGGGGGGCAAGTTCAGCGTGTCAAAAAACCATGTCTTCGCGAGGAGGGCAAAGCCCGACGTGGCGATCCCCTAATTTTTCGGGGAGGTTTTCGATATATTTCCCTACTAATCGGGGGATTCCCACGACCATAAGCCCGCAGGCTATGCGTAGCGCAACCGCCGCAGGCGGCTCTTGGCGCGGAGCTGTCGCGGACTGGTCTCGGAATGACACCACTTTTTTGACAGTCTGACTTGCCCCCCTCACAAGTGAGGGGGGCAAGTTCTTGTTGGTTCAATCGTCGGAGAATTCGTTCTCACGGTCGGTGTTGATGAAGCGGTTATACAGATAGACTGAGGGGATCATGATCAGGGCCATGACCGCACAGCCGCTGTACAGACTGCCCCAGAAGATGATGATCGA
>JAFNXT010000059.1 GCA_017378975.1 Oscillospiraceae bacterium | reverse complement strand
GCCCATGCCGGAGCCCTCGGGACAGCCGCCCTGGATCATGAAGCCGGGGATCACCCGGTGGAAGATCAGGCCGTCGTAATAGTTATGGTTTGCCAGGTCGATGAAATTATACACGCTCTGGGGGGCCTTGTCGGGGTACAGCTCGCCTTCGATGACGCCGCCGTTTTCCATGGTGATCTTAAAAGTAGGATTTGCCATTTTAGTATCTCTCCTTCATGGCCCGGTCGATCTGACGCTTGGCGTCCCGCTCAGCCGCGGCCTGTCTTTTGTCGTATAGTTTTTTGCCCTTACACAGTCCCACATTCACCTTCACCCGACTGCCTTTGAAGTACACCGACAGGGGGATCAGGGAGTAACCGTCCTGTTTGACCTTGCCGTAGAGCCGCATGATCTCACGTTTGTGCATCAGCAGGCGGCGGGGACGGCGGGAGTCCACATTGAAGCGGTTGCCGTGGTCGTAAGGGGAGATGTGCATCTGGTTCAGCAGGAGCTGTCCGTCCTTGATGCCGCACCAGGCATCCTTCAGGTTCAAGGTGCCTTGCCGGATGGATTTCACCTCAGTGCCTACCAGCTCGATGCCGGCTTCCATCTCTTCTTCCACGAAGTATTCATGATATGCTTCACGGTTACGGGCCATGACCTTGATGCCTTGCTTCTCCATATGCTCACCTCGTTTCCTTATCATCATACCACATCTGTCAAGGGGATCAAACAGGGGGGCGATCAAGATCCAAATAAATATTTTTCCAGTGCGTCGATGCTGTCGAAGGAGAGGTCGCAAATCGTCCGCATCTCCTCAGAAAGTTCCGGAAAGTCCTGTTTGCCCCAGGCCGCGAAGGCGATCGGGACATCCACTGCTTTGGACATCTTCCACGCCAGCTTCAGATCGTCCACCACCAGCATCTGATCGGGGGTCAGGGAGAAACGCTCCATGATATCCAGCAGGGGATAGGGAGAAGGTTTCTGTTGATGTATCGGCAGATCCCAGCCATAGACTGCGTCTGGGAGGACCCCGAAATGCTGCATATAGTCCCGACAGATGTTCTCTTCACCGGAAAGGGATACCACGCAGACCAAACCGCCTGCTTCTTTTTGGCGGTGGATGATACGCTCGACCCCGGGGAAGGGGGCGGGGACGTGGGTCCGCACATACTCTTTCCAGCCTTCATGTTCCATCCGCAGTTCTTCTTCCGTGAAGCCCCATTTAATGCGGCACATATCTGCGAAGGGGTATTCATGACAGCCCCGGACGTATTCTTCATAAGTGATCGGGATATGGGGGCGGATCTGGGCCATGGTCTTTTGGAAAAAGGGGAAGCCAAGGGTCTTCTCGCTTTGGACCACGGTATCATCATGATCGAGGACCAAGCATGGGTACTTGAGCATTGCGCACCTCCTGCCCATTTTTGTATCATTATAGCAAAGGAGATACAGGGACGCAACCAGAAATATACACTTGTCATTATCGAACGAATGTGCTATAATAATGGCACGAATGTTCGGAGGTGATATGATGCGCGCTGAGAGCCGACCGGTGGATGTGATCGCGCTGTGTTCTGCCGGGGGAGAGATCCGCCCGTTACGTCTGCGTATGGAGGATGAGCAAAGCAGACCCTTTCGGGTGGACATCGACGAGGTGGTCAGCACAAAGCGGATCACCTATGTGGGTGTGGAGGCCCAGCTCTTCCTTTGCAAAGCGACCGTATGGGGCAGGGAATGGTTGTTTGAACTGAAATACGCTTTCCGGACCCATAACTGGCAAATGGTCCGCAGGATACATTAGTTCAGGGTAGAAAAATCAGAAGAGGTATGGTATCGTAAAAGAAAAAGGACGGAGGCCTGTACTATGTCGATCGTGAAGTTTTACAGAGGCGACCCCAAGAACGCACCTAAGACCACCATGGGTGCCCATTTAGGTGCCAACGCCATCATCACCCAAAATGGCAAGCTCCTTCTGGAGAAGCGCCGGGACAGTGATATCTGGGGTCTGGTGGGCGGCGGTGTCAAGGACCATGAGGAACCGATCCAGGCCATGGTCCGGGAGACTTATGAGGAATTAGGGCTCCGGATCCCCAAGGAGCGCTTCCAAAAGCTCGCCGTCTACGGAGAGCCGGGGCGGATCGCCGCTTACTGCGACGGCAGTGTTTGGCGGATGGTGATCGTGGTGTTCGGTCTGGAGCTGGAGGCTGGGACCCGACTGAAGATCAGCGAGGAATCCAGAGATCTGCGATTCTTCTCCAAAGAAGAACTGAAGGATATCGAGATCGTCATCACTCACTCGGATATCGTCGAGGACTGGTTTATAAATAAGACTTGATTTTTTCAGAATATTTCGTATGATGTAAAAAAACATCCGGGAGATCGAACCATGAACGAAAAGAAATGGGTCAGTGTTTGGGGCAACGCCGTGAGTGTGGCTGAAAACCGGCCCGAACGTTATGCCAAAGATATCACGATCCGTTATCCGATCCACATCCCCTTCGCCGGGGAGGCCCTTCGCCTGACCTTCGATAATTACTGCGGCACAGAGCCGGTGACGCTGGATAAGGTCACGGTCTTCTACGGTGGCCATTTTTATCCGGTGCTTTTCGGCGGTGACCGACCGGCCAGGATCGGGGCAGGAGAGCAGATCGTATCCGATCCTCTGAGTGTAGATCTGACCGAGGGCGAGGTGATCCAGGTCAGCTTCTATTTGAAGGATTTTACGCAAATGAGATCTGTGGTGTTTACCTGCGGTCCCTTGTCCGAGGGTATGTACGCCAACGGCGACGAGACGGAGCGGAAACACATCAGCATCGATACCTCACGCAGTACCCACCTGTTCTATTTTTTGAGCAATGTCTCCGTACTGACAGCGAAGGAGAACCGGACGATCGTATGCTATGGTGATTCGATCACCGCTCAGGACTGGCCGGACTATCTGGCGCTCCGCTGTTTTGAAAAAGGCCACTGCAACACGGCAATCATCCGCCGGGCGACCTCCGGTTCCAGGATCCTGCGGGAGTACCACTGTCTGACCTATGAATCCTACGGCCTGAAGGGGAGCAACCGGTTCCACCATGAGGTACCTACCGATGGGGCGGACACGGTGATCATCCAGCAGGGGATCAACGATATCATCCATCCGGTAGGAGAGCAGGTGAATGTGTTCCGCCCTATGAGCGACCTGCCCTCGGTGGAGGAACTGATCGATGGGCTGAAGACCTATATCGCTCAGGCCAGAGGTTTCGGATATAAAGTTTATGTCGGTACGCTCCTTCCCATGGGCGGCTGGCGTACCGATGCACCTTTCCGGCAGGAGATGCGTCACGCATACAATGACTTCATACGGACCACAGATCTGATCAATGGCTGTATCGACTTCGATGCGGCGCTCCGTGATCCGGAAAGACCCGATTGGTTTTTGCCGAAATATGATTCGGGCGATCACCTGCATCCCAGTGCCGACGGGTATCGTCGCATGGCACAGGAGATCCCTGACGAACTGTTGAGATGATCCACACGCTCACACCGATGATCGGTGTGAGCGTGTTTGCTTCCGGATCGTAAAATTATACAAAAACACAAGGGACCTATTGCATATACAGAAATGTTGTGATAATATACATCCTGAACGGTGCAGTATCCTAGTCAGGCTGGCTATTTTCCAGGAAGGGCCTAAAAATCCTTTGAAGGGCACATCGATGAAGTCCCTGGTGTCTGCTTTTTACGCCCAGTTTAGGGTGGATGCTGGGGGTTAAGGATCCCGGGCGCGCTCCAATGGCATGGAGCATACGACCCGATTTCCGTGGAGACCTGAAGCTTGTGCGACGAAGTTGCGAACTCCCACGTGGAAGCCTCCTTCGCGTACGAATCAGGTGTGAACCTGCAAGGCGGTGCACAGAATCGTGTGCTGCGTGCAGTG
>JAFNXT010000058.1 GCA_017378975.1 Oscillospiraceae bacterium | reverse complement strand
CCCTTCAGTCACGGCGGAGCCGTGACAGCTCCCCCAGAGGGGGAGCCGAGGGCTTGAGGTCTTGTGATGATAGTGATAAAGGAGAGATATGATATGGCTGAGAATGAGAAAAGGTCTTATCCGCCCAGGCGGCGGCATCGGGCGAAGCGGCGGAAGTTGAATCCGGGCTTCTTCGTGTTTTGGGTCGTGGTAGCGTTGTTGGTGGGGCTGATCGTCGCCGCCTTCGGTGGGCTGATCCGGTCCTGTATGGAACAGCCGCCGGAGGAGACTTCCGGTGGGCCGAGCCAGTCTACCCGACCCACGCACTCCCAATCCCAACAGGTGGCGCCTTCTACGGCAGCTCCCATGGAGGAGACTACCGTGCCTACGGAGCCTCCGGTGGTGCTCACCGGCATGGCCACCATCTCCGCCACCGGTGATGTGCTCATGCATATGCCCTGTGTGCGGCCCGGTCTGGTCGGGAACGGGGTCTATGATTTCACGCCTTACTTCTCCCATGTGCAGTCTTACATCGAGAGGGCGGACGTGGCGATCGCCAATCTGGAGACCACGCTGGCGGGTCTGGACAACGGCTATGAGTACAGCGGTTATCCCAACTTCAACTGTCCCGACGGGATCGTGGATTCTCTGAAGGACGTGGGCTTCGATCTGATCCTCACGGCAAACAACCACACCTATGACACCGGTTCTGCCGGGTTCTTCCGGACACAGCAGGTGATCGGGGAAGCCGGGCTGGAGCACATCGGCACCAAGCCCAGCGACGATGTGCCGGACTATATCGTCAAGGAGATCGACGGGATCCGGGTGGGCATGGTGTGCTACACCTATGAGACCAACGCAGATCCTGACAAGGTCTCCCTCAACGGCGGTTCCCCGCTCAAGGCGGATGAGAAGGGGCTGATCAACGTCTTCCTGAAGGATGACGTGGCCGGCTTCACCCGGGATCTGGGAGAGGACATCGAGGACATGCGTGCGGACGGCGCGGAGGCGATCGTGCTCTACATCCACTGGGGCGAAGAGTATCAGCTCAAGCAGAACAAGCAGCAGGAGGCCATGGCACAGGCGGCTTGTGATCTGGGCGTGGACGTGATCGTGGGCGGTCATCCCCATGTGATCCAGCCGATCGATCTTTTGACCAGTCAGGAAGATCCGGAGCACAAGACCGTGTGTCTGTACTCCACCGGCAACGCCGTGTCCAATCAGCGACTGGGGAACATCTCCTACGTCAAGACCGCGCACACCGAGGATGGGATCCTCTTCAGTTTCTCCTTCGCCAAGTATTCGGACGGGACCGTCCGGGTGGAGGATGTGGAGGCGCTGCCCCTGTGGGTGGATATGCACAGCCGCACCGGGAAGACGGTCTATGACATCCTGCCGCTGGATAAGAACATCCAGGACTGGAAGACGGCGCTGGAGCTGACTTCCGGGGCTTTGGCGAAGGCCGAGGACTCTTATGACCGCACCATGGCGATCGTGGGAGAGGGTCTGGAGGAGGTCCGGGCCTATTTGGACAGTCTGCCTGACGTGGCGGAGCAGTGATGGGACAGACCTGTCATCACTACGGTGGCCCCGGAGGGGATGCTGTGGGGTGACAGGTTTTTTCGTGGTCCCCCTCTCAGCGAAGCTGACTGGGGGCGCCGCCTTTTGGGCGGCGACGGTGGGGGCCCCCACCCTACGAGAGAAGGGAGGATGCTTATGCGTTATGAGGATATGGTAGAGGGCGTTTTTGTGGAACGACCTAACCGGTTCATCGCTTACGTTCAGATCGATGGACGGCAGGAAGTTTGTCATGTGAAGAACACCGGGCGGTGTCGGGAGCTGCTGGTGCCCGGGGCACGGGTCTGGTGTCAGCGGGCGAAGGATCCCAAGCGGAAGACGCGGTTCGATCTGATCGCGGTGCAAAAGGGTCCCCGGCTCATCAATATGGATTCGCAGGCTCCCAATCGGGCGGCGAAGGAATGGCTGGCCGCCGGTGGGCTGGGGGCTGTGGAACAGCTTCGCTCAGAAGTGGTCCATGGGGATTCCCGTTTCGATTTGGCCTTCCTTCGGGACGGGAAACAGTATTATCTCGAAGTGAAGGGCGTGACGCTGGAGGATCAGGGAGATTGCGCCTTCCCGGACGCGCCCACGGAGCGTGGGGTGAAGCATCTGAAGGGGCTGACCCGGGCGGTACAGGAAGGCTTCGGGGCCTGTGTACTGTTCGTGATCCAGATGGAGGATGCCTGTGTGTTACGGCCCAATGACGCCACGGATCCTGCCTTCGGGAAGGCGTTACGGGAGGCTGCGGCGGCTGGGGTGGAGGTGATGGCGGTACGCTGTCGGGTGACACCGGACAGCATGGAGATCTGCGGAACGGTCGCTGCAGATCT
>JAFNXT010000057.1 GCA_017378975.1 Oscillospiraceae bacterium | reverse complement strand
CGGCTGCTGGCGTTGGCGGTGATGGGACTGGGCGCACTGGGGTGGTTTTTGACCCTCGGGCGGCCGATGCTCTTCCTTTTATGTAAAATAATGGAAATTACGGTACGATGCTTGCGTGTGCTGCTCCTGCCCTGGAAAAAAACAGTGGATTTTCTGAGAAAAATCGCAAAAAAGGGCTTCCATTTTTGCAGAAAAAGATTTACAATAACTCTGTCTCAGGTGAAGCCTGTGATCAAAAGTGGCCGGGTCACGGTGGATGGGGGCCCGGTGAAGGATCCTGCCGCCAAGGTCGATCCCAAGACGCAGAAGATCTGTCTGGACGGACAGGTCCTTGGTGGCTGGGAGCGGCTGGTGGTGATGATGAACAAGCCCGAGGGCTACGTCACCGCCACGGAGGATGCCAGAGATGCCACGGTGATGGAACTCCTGCCGCCGGAGCTTCGGGGGAAGGATCTGAAACCTGTGGGGCGGCTGGACAAGGCCACGGAGGGGCTTTTGCTCTTTACCAATGATGGGGATCTGCTCCATAGTCTGATCAGCCCTAAAAAGCAGGTGCCGAAGGTCTATTACGCCCGGCATGAGGGCACGGCCACACAGGAGGACGTGGAGATCTTCAGGCAGGGGCTGACCCTTCGGGACGGTACGGTGTGTCTTCCGGCGGATCTGGAGCCGCTGGGACCCGGAGAGAGCCGGATCACCGTATGCGAGGGGAAATATCATCAGGTCCGCCGGATGATGGCTTCCCGCGGGATGACGGTCAACTATCTGGAACGGCGGCAAGAGGCGGAGCTGGTGCTGGGAGATCTGCCCAGAGGTCAGGTCCGGGTCCTGACAGAGGAGGAAGTGCAGGCCCTTTTGCACAAATAAGAGGAAAAACTGGCAATATGCCATGATCTTTTTTGGAGAATGGCCGGGTCGTTTGCGAGGGTCTTTGGGATATTACATAAAAAAGTGGTCTGACTTTGCAATGATTTGTCAAAAGGTACTTGCAAAATGTGCAAAAGTCATGTATACTGTTATAGTAGTTTTGTGAGATCCGCATTTGTGCATTTTCTTCATAAGGAGGACCTAAAAAAATGTCCAACAGCGTGTTCCAAAGTGTGATCGTCCAGCTCAAGGACGTGTCTGACCGTGTATTCGGTGTGATCGATTCTGATGGTAGTGTCGTTTCCTGTACCGATGTTTCCCTGCTGGGTGAGCGTTGGGTGGAGGCTGCTCTGAAGATCGCCAATTCCGGTGAGCCGGTGGTGACCTTTGCCCAGCGGACTTTCAAGCCCATCATCAACGGTTCCAACATCATCGAGTATTCCGTGTTCTGCTCCGGCGATGACGAGCTTGCCAAGGCTTATTGCGCAATGGCCTATGTGGCTCTGAATGACGCCAAGGTGTTCTACGAGGAGAAGCACGACCGTGGCACCTTCGTCAAGAACATCATCATGGACAACATCCTGCCCGGTGATATCTACATCCGTGCCAAGGAACTCCATTTCTCCACCGATGCCCCCCGGGCCGTGTTCCTGGTCCGTCAGGTGGGTCATGCGGATGTGGCGACCGTGGATGTGTTGGCCGGTATGTTCCCGGACAAGCTTCAGGATTTCGTGCTGAGCATCAATGAGACCGACATCGCTGTGGTCAAGCAGATCACTCCCAGCACCACCGACGAGGATCTGGACCGGATCGCCCGGAACATCGAGGATACTCTCCGCAACGAGCTGTTCGTCCGTACCGTGATCGGTATCGGTACTGTGGCAGAGCATCTGCGTTCTCTTGCCGACTCCTACAAGGAGGCCCAGACTGCCATCGATGTGGGCAAGGTCTTCGACACCGAGAAGAGCATCATCAACTATGAGAATCTGGGTATCGGCCGTCTGATCTATCAGCTGCCAACTACCCTGTGTGAGATCTTCCTGAGCGAGGTGTTCAAGAAGAACTCCATCGACAGTCTGGATCAGGAGACGCTGTTCACGATCAATAAGTTCTTCGAGAACAATCTGAACGTGTCCGAGACCTCCCGGAAGCTGTTCGTCCACCGCAATACGCTGGTGTACCGTCTGGAGAAGATCAAGAAGCTGACGGGTCTGGACCTGCGGCAGTTCGACCATGCCATCGTGTTCAAGGTGGCCCTGATGGTCCGCAAGTATCTGTCCAGCCGGGAACTGCGCTGAAATCGATACATTATGATGGAGCCGTTGCAAGTGGTCTTGCAACGGCTCCGTTTCTGTCATAGACGAAATAGCGCCGGTCCTTATGGACCGGCGCTGGTAGGATGATGGGAGCGACACCCCCTCAGTCACGGCTTTGCCGTGACAGCTCCCCCAGCGGGGGAGCCGAGGGTGGGTGTGATGACAGGAGCGACACCCCCTCAGTCACGGCTTTGCCGTGACAGCTCCCCCAGAGG
>JAFNXT010000056.1 GCA_017378975.1 Oscillospiraceae bacterium | reverse complement strand
GAGTCCACAAAGGGCGATGTTCTTTCGGCGCTCTTTGAGGAGTTCGTTGAGGACAAGCTGATACAGCCTACATTTATCTATAAATATCCCGTTGAGGTATCGCCTCTCGCGAAGCGTTGCCCCGACGATACACTCTTTACCGAAAGATTTGAGTATTATATCAACGGCATGGAGATGGGTAATGCATTCTCCGAGCTTAACGACCCCATCGACCAGAGAGAAAGATTTATGGCGCAGCTCAAGGCACGTGAGGCACAGGGAATCAAGGGCGCAAGTCTCGACGAGGACTTCCTTATGGCGCTTGAGCAGGGTATGCCTCCCACAGGCGGTCTCGGACTCGGTCTTGACAGACTTTGTATGCTCCTGACCAACAACACAAATATCAGAGACGTTATCCTTTTCCCCACGATGAAGCCTTTGGATTAAAAATCGCCTTGTAAACTTCGGAATACACCGAAAAAACGAGGAAAACAGCCGCTTTTAAGGCTTGCTTGTGGATGCGATTGACAACCGCAATTGGTTTTACCAAAAATTTACCAAAAATGCAGAGGAAAGTGCTGTCTTGCGACAGCACTTTCTTTTTCCCATTTCATTGAAGATCATCAAGATGGAGAGTATAATTTAGCTCGATAAGCTTGAGTTGGCAGGTGAACAGATGACGAAGCATATTGCAAATATACTCACTGGATGTCGTATTCTCGGCAGTATTTTATTGTTATTCTTCCCTGCATTTTCCGTGGCATTTTATATCCTATATCTCTTCTGTGGTTTTAGTGATATGGCAGACGGTACGATCGCCAGAAAAACAAACAGTACCAGTAAGTTTGGAAGTCAACTTGATACAATTGCCGACCTCATTTTTGTAGTTGCATCTATGATTAGATTGTTGCCAGCAATCCATATCCCTCAATGGCTGTGGATATGGGGTGGGGCGATCGCGGTTATCAAAATCAGCAATATCATATGGGGATATGTTTCTAAAAAACAGTTTATATCCTTGCATACGACTATGAACAAAGTAACAGGACTCCTTCTGTTCTTATTGCCTTTGATAATACCTTTTGGGGAATTGAATCACATTGCCATGGCGGTATGCTCCATTGCAACACTTTCTGCAATTCAAGAGGGGTTTTATATTTTTTCAGATAGTGGACCCAAGTGATCCAAATATGATTTGGACCTTGATCATCATGTGGCTAACGATAGTTCGTCAAGTAGAAAAAGAGAAAAGCTCCCGTGCTTAAGGGTCCGGGGGCCCAAAGACCGACTTGAAACTTGGAAAGAAGATCGGTATGATAATGAAAAACTGGAAAGAATGGAAGCGTAAAGAGCGGATATTGCGGAGGGCGGAGCGATGACAGAAGCTGAGATGATCCAATTTGCTGTTGAGGAAGGATTTGCGGATGCCGCGGTCGTTGGGACGGGGGAGATCGTGTTCGATCCCTCCTTCCGTCCATATTGTGAAGAAAACCTCTGCGGACAATATGGGGCCAACTATTCCTGTCCGCCGGACTGTGGAGATCCGGAGCGGATGCGTCAGCGCATCCTGCGCTATGGAAGGGCATTGGTCCTGCAGACGGTCTGGCAGGTGCGGGACTACTCGGATACGGTGGCGATCAGGGCGGCGAAGAAGGCGCACAATGCCGCGGAGCTGAGGGTGGTACGAAGGCTGAGGGAGGCGGGGCATGATGGGCTGATGGTGGGAGCCAGTGGCTGTGCCCTTTGTGATCCCTGCGCCAGGACACTGGGGCAGCCCTGTCAGTATCCGGACCTTCGTTTCTCGTGTATGTCCGCCTACTGTGTTTTCGTGAAGAAGTTGGCGGACCGGTGCGGTATGGAATACGACTGCGGCGAGGGCCTCCTGGGGCTTTTCGGGATGTATGTGTTCGGCCCAACGCCCGGTGAGGCGGGGAAGTAAAAGCCAAATCTGCCGGCGTTGAAGGGCATGGGTAGGGCGACATCGGAGCATTAGGCTCGAAAAATATGGAACATGCCATGTGTGATGTAAGTAGGAGAGAAAGATGGGGTTACATAACATGATCGCCCGGTATCGGGCCTATCGGGCTGGGGTCAGCCATTGCACCTTCGATCCGGAGGGGCCCGGGGTGGTGCGGATCCATTTGATCCCGCCGAGATTCCGCTGGTCCCGTTCCAGCGCATATATCGTGATCCTGAACGGCTACTATCTTTTGCCGTTGGGCCATTCGTGGGCGCTGATCCTTTCTGAGTTCATGAAGGAAGTGAACAGATTCGATGGCAGGCCGATCACACAGGCGGATGAGGACGCGATCGTGGAGCGGACGGTCCGCAGTGTTCGTAAGGTGTATCCCAGCGTTCCCAAAAAGGATATCCAAGAGGATATGGAAGAACTGCTCGGTGTGCTGTTCGCTGTGGCTCGGGGAGGTGATACGGATGCCGAGATCGGGAAGTTGTCCATCCGCTCCTACCGGGATGAAATGACGGCACCTCATCGAATGGATCTGATGGTCAGTGCCATGACGGATGAGCATGGCAAATGGAAGTGTGATCAGAAATGTATCTTCTGCTACGCCGCCGGCCAGGAGCTTGGGAAGACCAGTGAACTGTCCACGGAGCAGTGGAAGAAGGCCATCGATCGCTTGTGGGCCGCAAGAGTGCCCATGGTGACCTTCACCGGAGGCGAACCCACCCGTCGGGCGGACATTGCGGAGCTGGTGGCCCATGCCAAGCGGATGGTGACCAGATTGAACACCAACGGCGTTGGGCTCACACCGGAGCTGGTGCGGAAGCTGAAGGAAGCAGGACTGGACAGTTTACAGGTGACCCTTTATTCGGATGACGCGCAGATCCATAATGCGCTGGTGGGCTGTGAACACCACGCCGATACCGTCCGGGGCATCCGGGAGGCGGTGGCGGCAGGACTGGATGTCAGCGTCAACACGCCCCTATGCAAAAAGAATTCGGATCACGGGAAGACGCTGGCCTTCATCCATTCGTTGGGTGTTCGATTCGTTACGGTCAGCGGTCTGATCTGTACCGGTATGGCTGGGCTCAACCATGAGGAATATGACCTTGGCTCAGATGAGTTGCTGGAGATCGTCAGTAACGCAAAGGTCTTTTGTGATGACCACGGGATGGAGATCGATTTCACCTCTCCCGGTCTGATCGATGAGGAAAAGCTGGAAGCCCTGGGGATGAACGTGCCTATGTGCGGTGCCTGTTTGAGCAACATAGCGATCGCACCGGACGGGACGGTGGTGCCCTGCCAGAGTTGGCTGGGTGGGGATGCCGCATTGGGCAATATCCTGACCGATCCTTTCAAGCGTATCTGGAACCATCCTCAGTGCAAGTCCTTGCGGGATATGTCCGGGGCGCAGGCCATGACCTGTCCCTTCCGGACCAGGAATGGGGGTGACCGCGCATGAAAAAGGGGCGTGTGGATGCCAAGTATGAAGATGCGTACACCAAGACCAACCGCACGTTCCCGGTGGGGAACACGGTGCTTCTGGTGGCGATCATCGCTGTGCAGATCGGACTGATCGTTCTGGGGATCCGCTATGTGCCGAAACCACAGGATGTGATCCATCGGTACGATGTCACGGTAGAGCCTCTGGAGGATGGCAGTCTGGACATCCGATACCATCTGGTGTGGGAAGCGCTGGACGCGTCGGAGCCCTTGACCTGGGTGGAGATCGGTATGGCCAACTACAATTATTCCGTCTATGCGGATACCGTTTCTGACAATATCCGGGACTATGAAAAGCAGAACGTCGATGACTATGTTTCGCTTCGTCTGGATCTGGACCGGGAGTACTCCGGCGGCGAGGTGCTGGAGATCTGCTTCACCGTCAACCAAAGGGATATGCTCTGTGAGGATGAGAAGGGGTATTTTTATGAATTCGTGCCCTGCTGGTTCAACGCGATCCGGGTGGAGCAGTATGAGTTCCGGTGGTGTAAAGATGGGCAGGATGATCTTGTCTGGCGGGGGAGTTTGGACTACGGCGAGTATTTCATGATGACAGCCCGGTATGGGAAAGACGAGTTCAGCGGTTGCCGTCTGGTCCAGTATGAGCCCTTCGATGATGCCGGGGCGTATGATGAGCTGGCGGAGGATAAGGCCGGCGTGCTCGTCTTGTGCTGTCTGGGAGCCGCTCTGCTGATCATCGCACAGGTCTATATCGTTGACAGCTATGTGTCCTATGGCCGGGGCAGAGGATTTCTGACCGGGCACGGCTATCATGTCCATACCTATGGAAGATCCAATCCCTACTATGTTCGGGCAAGGGAAAAATACAACGCCAAATATGGCGGTCGGTCAGGAGGTCGAAGCGGTGGCTGTGCCTGCGCCTGTGCCTGCGCTTGCGCGGGCGGTGGCCGTGCCGGTTGCAGTCAGAAAGATACGTTCAGAGGCTGGGGCCAAAAGACACATGATCAGGAGGGAGAAGGGAGCTTGTGAAGTCAATCGTATTCGTAGTGCTGTTTTTGGCTGTTTGGTCCGCAGGGATGTTTTTTATGATCCGTTTCGCTGTACGGGAGCATCGGTCCATGGCCGGTGTGGTCAATACCGATCCGTTCGCGCAGGAATACTATTATGTTTTGGACTGTGACCGGGCGGACGCCATGGAGCGGCTGGCCATGCCCAATGCAAGAGATTTGATGAAGTATTCGCTGGATACGCAGAAACAGTTGATACGATTCACACACATGGCTAATTACAGGGAGTTCCTGCTGGCGTTCTACCCGGTCGGCCCAAGGACCTATCTGGAAGCCAGGCAACTGCGGGCGTCCAGCCATGGCGGATATGAGTTGCGACCGGTGGATCG